>DASZWG010000109.1:0-5272 GCA_035546675.1 Mucilaginibacter sp.
AAAGACAGATTCCGGGCAAATAAAACCGGAAGAGTAACTGACGTTAAACAGATTACGTACACCACATCGGAAGCAGTCACCGACTAAAAACTCATATTTTTATCAATCATAGAACGACCACGAAACGCCTATTTTGAGCAAACGGTTGGGGCCGGGGTACCGGTTGATCATATAATAACCGTTGCTGAACAAGCCCTGATTGGCATAATCGTACTGAACAAACAAGTTGGTATGCTGCAGCGTTGCCTTGAAGAACACGGCCGCTATGGGGTATGAAGAGAAAGTCATATCGGGCGAACTATTATAAAACTGCCCCAACCCCGGCGCGTACGATGGCGCTGCATAAGGCGTATTATAGCGCACATTCATGCCAAAAGTGCTGTGCAGCACCTGGAAAAACAGCTTTGAGTAGTATAAACTGCTGTAGGTGTAAACTTCGGGCGTGCGCAGGGTCGACTGGTAATCCGTCTTCTGGTAAACCACAAAATTATCGAAATGTATATGCCCGAAGGTGAGGTTTTTGCCCAGGCTGATCTTGAGCACATTAACCGGATCGTGCAGTTGCGCGGGCGTAGCGTCGATACCATTGGGCTGCGCCGTAAAGTACAGGTAATCGGATACCAGGAAATAGTCAGCCTTCAGGTCGAGTCGCAGGGCGTCGTTAATGTAATTGAACGATGCGCTGTTGATCTTCTGATTGCTGAAGCTGTTGTGAAAAATAAAGTGATTGGATACCCAGTCGGTATAAACCAGCGGCGGCGAGCTGTTTTGCGAGTAAGCCTCCAGTATGATCCTCCCGGCCCTTTTACCGCCAGACAATGTTAACTGGGCATCATACAGGAAATCGCCGAAATCGCGCCCCTGGGCTATTTGCTGCAGGTCGACGTCGAGCATGATCTTATCGCTGAAACGATAGCCCGCCCTCGCCTTGAGCGTAATATCCTGGAAGGAATTGTTCTGCTTCCTGTCCTCGTGGATGAACTGCCCCCTTGAATTATCGATAGCCGTATCGGCCACAAACTGCTGGTAATGATAGTAATCCTGCACAAGCCCCAGGTCGAGCTTCACTTCATTTTTAACCACCCCGGTCGACTTTCCCCTCAAATAAAAGCTATACGAAAATGCATTTTGCAAATGGAATACCGACAGCGAATCGTCCGAATAGGTGGAACTATAATAATAGTCAGGAAAAACATGATAAGTGTCGGGCTCGTTCTGGCTGAATTTAAACTTGTTGATATTATAGTAAAACGTATAACCCACGCGCTGCGTAGGCAATATCTTGGATTTATCGGCGCCCTTTAATGCCGAATCGATCTTACCGATATAGTAGAACTGTTTGATGTACAAACCATTGTTCCGCTCGTTACTGTAGGAGTTGTAGAGGCGTACCGGCTGGTTCTGAATAGTAGAGTACTGAGCCAGTGAACTGGTAAAGATCGAATCATTCCTGATCGAACCGTTCTCAGGCGCTTTCAGGTTATTAAAGATGAAGTTGGCCAGCAAGTTATAACGCTTGCTTTTTGACTCGTACCAGCTAAAAAAAGCGGCGTTCAGATTCTCGCCGCCTTGTTGCGGGTAAAAGCCCTGCGATCCCATGAAATTCAGGTTGAACCCCATATTCAATTGCGGGTTAATATTTTGGGTATGCAGCGCCTTAAAATACTGCTCCTTGGTCCCGCCGGTAAATAATGACAGGTTGGTGTACGGAACGCGGGCTTTGTAATATTGAATATCTTTGGGCAATAACAGGTAGGCATCCAGGTAATGTTCGCCCACGTCAAACCCGATCGTCTTCGGAGGAGTAAACAGCAGGTCCCGCTCAGCCAGTTCCAGGTTACCGAGGCCTATTTTAGGGTCGTGCGGCTGGTACAGGGGGCTGTAATTCTCAAAATTAGTAAGCCCCGTATCCAGCGGGAATACCTGCGTACTGTCGATCAGCAGTTTTTCATTGGTTACCCGGATAAACTTGGAATTGAAAATAACCGTATCCTGGCGCTTTTCCTCTTTTTTTCGCGCCTCGTCAATTTCCTGGTCGGCCGTCAGCGATTTTCCGCGGGTTGTAGCCGTATCGGAGTTGAAGTTTGCCGGCTGGCGCCTGTTGGGATAGTTGGGATTTTGTATCGGGTATTGCGCAAAAGTAATCCTGGCCAGCAAACAAAGCGGCAGCAAAAAAACATATTTTAATCTGCTATGCATTAAAGGCCGGCGATCAGTTTTTTAAGTATCAGTGTCATTTTGGGTTCGGCTTCATGAGCGACCGCGAGTATCTCTTCGACCGATACCGGCTTAAGCTCTTCCGGAAACCCTTCATCAGTCAGCACGGATATGGCAAAAACGGGCAGGCCCATGTGATTCGCCACGATCACCTCGGGTACGGTGCTCATGCCCACGGCATCGCCCCCGATGATGCGCAGGTACCGGTATTCGGCCCTGGTCTCGAGGTTTGGGCCCGTTACCGCTACATAAACCCCTTTGTGACAGGTGATCTTGCTGGCTGCGGCAATATCCAAAGCTTTATTGATCAGGTCGTGCCGGTAGGGTTCGCTCATATCCGGGAAACGCGGACCGAGTTCATTCTCATTCCGACCGATAAGCGGGTTGAGGTGCTGCAGGTTGATATGATCTTCGATCACCATCAGGTCACCCTTCCTGAACGAAGGGTTGAGCGCACCGCTTGCATTGGAAACAAATAAAGTTTTGATGCCCAGCATTTTCATCACCCTGACCGGGAAAGTGATCTGCTGCATGGTATAGCCTTCGTAAAAATGCAGGCGCCCCTGCATGGCAACTACCCTTTTGCCTGCCAGCGTACCGAATATCAATTTGCCGGAATGAAATTCCAGCGTCGAGATCGGGAAGTCGGGGATATTGGAATACATCAGTTGCTTATCGACCTCTATTTCATTCACTAAGCCCCCGAGACCGGTCCCTAAAATAATGCCCACTTCAGGCTCAAAATCGCCGATGCGGCTTTTAATGTATGATGTGGTTTGCAGTATGCTCTCTAACATAAGTCTTAACTAAATGGTCAAATTCTTCGCGACCATCACCCGAAAACCGGATGCCAATGGGCGCCACCTGTACCGGCAGCCTGCTCAATAATGGCAACAGCTCGTGTTCCAATAAACGCTGCTCGTCCTTTTCTGTTGTAACGATCACCTTTTTTTGTGCGGAGTGCCCTTCAAATTCTTCGGCAAGTTTAGCGATATTTTTTAAGCTGAACCGGTGATGATCGGGATAATTATGATGGATAATGTGCGAAGTAAAAGTTCGAATGTAAGTTTCCAGGGGCCGGGGGTTGGCTATGCCGGTGAGCAGGAATACGGCTGTATCAGTATCGGGAGTTTGGGCCGGCTCTGTTCTGTTCAAAACGCGGAACGGCTCGTAAGCAATGCCGGTAAAAAAAACCTGCTGCCAGGGCAACGGACGCAGCCGGTCGGCTATCCTGGTTTGTTCATCACCAGGCAGGTCGGCCGGGCATTTGCTCACCACCAGCACATCGGCGCGCCACCGGCCGCTCAGGGGCTCGCGCAGGTTACCGGCAGGCAGCAGCAAAGCTGCATCATGCAGTTTGCTGTAATCGAACAATAAAATGCTGAACCCCGGTTTTACCGCCCTGTGCTGAAAGGCGTCGTCCAGAATGATCAGCTTGTGCCCCTTCTGCAAATGCCTTATACCCTCCACCCGGCTCTCGCACACGGCTACGGTGATATCCGGGAATTTATGTTTAAACTGAGCGGGCTCATCGCCCACTTCGGCTGCAGTGGCCGTGGCAGTCGCCTCCAGGTAACCTTGGGTTGCCCGGCCGTAACCGCGGCTCAGTGTGGCCAGCCGGTAATGATCTTTAAATAACCGGATGAGATACTCCGTCATCGGCGTTTTGCCCGCTCCACCTACCTCCAGGTTACCAACACAGATCACCGGGATGCCGAACGCCCTGCTTTTCAGTATACCCGAATCGTAGCACCAGTTGCGGATGATGACCGCCAATCCGTAGAGGAGCGAGAAAGGGAACAATAGCCAGCGCAGGTATTTCATATCACCGGTAAAGATATAAAAACGCTTTCACAGCGATTTTGTCATTAGTTTTATAACTTAGAAATCTAAAACCGGTCATTATGAAATTCAAATTATCTTTTATCCTTTCTTTAGCTGCATTAACCGCCTTCGCGCAAAACGATAAAAAGCTTACCGCCAAATTGCAGGACGCCGTTAAGGGCTTTAACGGCCAGGTGGGCATTTATGTACAAAACCTGAAAACAGGGAAATATGCAGAGCTGAACGCCGATACGCTGTTCCCTACGGCCAGCATGATCAAGGTGAGCATACAATGCGCGGTGATGGATAAAATCGAAAAAGGCGAGATGGCCTATAACCAGAAATTAGTTTACCGCGACTCGCTGCTCTACCCGGGCGAGGACATTTTAGGCTCGTTCAGGGATAAGGATACCATCGAGCTGAGCAAGGTGGTTTTGCTGATGATCACCATGAGCGATAATACGGCGGCTACCTGGCTGCAAAAGCTCGTGACCGGCGAATATATCAACAACTGGCTCGAACAGAACGGGTTTAAAGTGATGCGGATCAACTCGAGGGTCAAGGGCCGCGAACAGATCCGGGCACGATACGGCTGGGGAGTGACCACCCCGCGCGAAATGTGCCGCCTGTTCACCATGATACGCAACGGCGAAGCCGTAAGTCCCGCCGCCAGCGAGCGGATGTACCGCAACCTGGGCCGAATTTTCTGGGACGATAAGGCCCTGTCGCAGATACCGCCTTACGTCAATACCGCAAGCAAGCAGGGGGCTTTGGACGAGTCGAAATCGGAAACGGTACTGGTTAATGCCCCGCACGGCGATTATGTATTTTCGATCATTACCAATAACGATAAGGATCAGCGCTGGACGCCGGATAATGAAGCGGATATAATGATCAGGAAGGTATCGGCCCTGTTATGGCACTACTTCGAGCCCAAAAGCAAATGGGAACCACCCAAAGGCATCGATAAGTACATGCTGGATGAATAATTGAGCGATTACGCCCGTAGTTAATAATTATTTACAATATTCTTTTAGCAGATCAGTCGCCAGTTTATTGCCCAATGCAGACGATTTAGTCCAGTCAGCACATGCTCCTGTTTGGTCCTTTTCGTCCGATTTTATACCGCCGCGATTTAAATAAGCTAAAGCATCATTGGGGTCTAATTCAATACATTTGTTTAAGTCTACCATAGCCCCCGCTGTGTCCAAAGATAACACTTTAGCAGTAC
>DASZWG010000110.1:0-3105 GCA_035546675.1 Mucilaginibacter sp.
GGTGCGGGACATATTCTGCCTGTAAACTCAGGGAAATTATTGGTTGACGCCAGCACCCGGTAAGCCTCTTCCCAGTTTTTACGATAAACCGCATCGTTAAACTCGGGTATGATATTGCCGAGCGGGCAGCCCGAATGGCAGAACGGTATACCGCAGTTCATACATCTGGCCGACTGGTGGTTTAGTTGCTCCTCGTTATACAGGCTCTCGAACTCGTTATAGCTCTTTACACGCTCTGCCGGAGGTACTTTTGCGGGAAGCTCCCTGTTAAACTCTTTAAATCCTGTTGCTTTTCCCATAAAACTCAACTAACCGTCTGATATTCTGTTTTTTGTAAAACCCTCTTGTACTCCTGCGGAAACACCTTGATAAATTTGGTCGATGCCTCATCCCAGTTCTTCAGCAAATCTTTGGCGACCTTGCTGCCTGTAAGGCTGACATGCTTTTTCAGCAGGGCGATAATCTCTTCCGCATCCTTTTTGGATATCGGGTCAAGGTCGACCATTTCACGATTACAGTTATCTGTAAATGAACCGCTTTTATCGTATACCCAAGCGATGCCACCACTCATACCCGCTGCAAAGTTGCGGCCGGTATTGCCCAGTATCAGCGCGCGGCCGCCTGTCATGTATTCGCAGCCGTGGTCGCCCACACCCTCTACTACAGCCGTTGCCCCGGAGTTGCGCACGGCAAAACGCTCGCCGGCCATACCCCGGATGAATACCTCGCCCGAAGTAGCGCCATAGAGGGCGACATTACCAATGATGATATTATCCTCAGGTGTAAAAGTGGCTTCCGGCGACGGGTAGATCGCCAGTTGGGCGCCCGACAGTCCCTTGCCTACATAGTCGTTGGCTTCGCCTTCCAGCTCGAAAGAAATACCCTTCGCCGTAAAGGCGCCAAAGCTTTGCCCGGCAGATCCCTTGAATTTGTAGTTGATCGTATTATCGGGGAGGCCCGCAGAGCCGTATTTTTTCGATATTTCGTTGGATAACATTGTACCTATGGTACGGTCGGTATTTTTTACATCAAAAGTTCCGAATACCGGCGTTTTATCTTCCAGGGCCTGTTTTGCATGCTCCAGCAATGTCCAGTCGAGTATGGCATCGATGCCGTGATCCTGCGATTCGCTGTTGTATAGCGTCATCCCCTTTGAATTGGTAACCGGGTGTAGTATGCCCGACAGGTCGATGGTTTTTACTTTCCAGTGCTGTAAAGATTCCTTTACCTTCAGGAACTGCACCCGGCCCACCATATCGTTGATGGTACGGAAACCAAGCTCAGCCATGATCTCGCGCAGCTCTTCAGCCATAAACCTGAATAGATTTACGATATGCTCCGGCTTCCCGCTGAACAGCTTCCTGAGTTCAGGGTCCTGCGTAGCAACGCCTACCGGGCAGGTATTCAGGTGGCATTTGCGCATCATGATACAGCCGCCTGCAACCAGCGCTGCTGTCGCAACGCCCCACTCCTCGGCACCCATTAAACAGGCAATAGCCAGGTCGCGGCCGGTTTTAAGCTGGCCATCGGTCTGCAATACTACCCTGCTGCGCAACTTGTTGCGAACTAAGGTCTGGTGTGATTCGGACAAGCCTAATTCCCACGGCAAACCGGCGTGCCTGATCGAACTGATGGGCGACGCGCCCGTACCGCCATCATACCCTGCAATCAGGATCACATCGGCGTGCGCCTTGGCTACACCCGCAGCTATCGTACCGACGCCGGCTTTCGACACCAATTTTACATTGATACGTGCAGCACGGTTAGCATTTTTCAGGTCGAATATAAGCTGTGCCAGGTCCTCGATAGAGTAAATATCGTGGTGAGGCGGCGGCGAGATCAGGCCGACACCGGGCGTCGAGTGACGCACACGGGCAATCCAGTCGTCCACCTTATGGCCGGGCAACTGCCCGCCTTCGCCGGGCTTTGCGCCCTGCGCCATTTTGATCTGTAATTCGTCGGCGTTGGTCAGGTAATTGGATGTTACCCCAAATCTTGCCGAAGCCACCTGCTTGATGGCCGAACGCATCAGGTCGCCGTTAGGCAAAGGCTCGAAACGCATCTCGTCCTCTCCACCTTCCCCCGTATTGCTTTTACCTCCGATGCGGTTCATCGCAATAGCAAGCGTAGAATGCGCCTCATGCGAAATAGAGCCGAACGACATAGCGCCCGTTGCAAAACGTTTCATGATGTTCTCCGCCGGTTCTACTTCACTCAGCGGAACCGACTCGCGGTGATGGGCGAAATCGAGCATACCTCGTATGGTGTAATGCTTTTCGCTCTGATCATTGATGAGTTTTGCGTAGCTTTTGTAAGTGTTATAATCTCCCGAGCGGGTCGCATGCTGCAGCAGGTGTACCGTCTGTGGGTTGAACAAGTGCTCCTCGCCCCTGCGTTTCCACTGGTAGATACCCCCTTCGGGCAGCAGGCGGTCTTTTGATTTCGACCCGCCAAAGCCGATCTTATGCTTGCACAGTGATTCACGGGCTATTTCATCGAGCCCCAAACCGCCGATGCGGGTTACCGCTCCGTCAAAATAGCGGTCTACAACTGTTTTATTCAAGCCCAGTATCTCGAACACCTGCGAACCGTGGTACGATTGCAAAGTGGAGATACCCATTTTGGAAAATATCTTTAATAAGCCGTTATTGATGGCCTTAACGTAATTCTTCCTGAGCGTTTTGTCGTCAAGGTTTGTTTCGAGGCTGCCGTCGTTTTTGATCGTGTCGATGGTCGACAGCGCCAGGTAAGGGTTGATAGCCGTGGCGCCAAATGCCAGCAGCGTGGCAAAGTGATGCACTTCCCAGGCGTCGCCTGCTTCCGAAACCAGCCCGACGGCCCCGCGCAATCCTTTACGTACCAAATGGTGGTGAACTGCCGATACCGCGAGTAACGACGGTATGGGTGCATGTTCGGAATCGATAGCACGGTCCGAAAGGATCAGTACCTCAAAACCTTCACCTACGGCATCTTCTGCGTAGCGGCAAAGCCGTGCCAGGCCTCTTTCGAGCGAACCCGGCATCCCGTCGGCCACAAAATAGGTTTGCAGCGTTTTAGCATGGAACAGGCCGGTATCTATACTGCGCAGCTTTTCGAGCTCGTAAT
>DASZWG010000111.1:0-3564 GCA_035546675.1 Mucilaginibacter sp.
CGTAACCAGCGTACTGAGAAAAAGCGCAGTGAATATCCCGACATAGGGCACAATATTGAAAAGGCCGACAATAAGCCCCAGCAGCAACGCGTATTTGATGCCGATAAAATAGAATGCAGTGCAGGCTACTGAGGCCACAATGAACATTTCCAGCATAAGCCCCAGGATATATTGCCGCAAAATTTTCTGGACCTTCTCAACTACGTCCATTACCGTGGCTGAGTGCTCTTCACGGAAAACCCAGACTAAGAAGCGGAGCAGCGTATGCCTGTAAAACAGCACCAGGAAAGTGAAAATGATTATGAAGACATAAAAAAGCAAAAGCGAAGACACCGTACCGAAAGCAGTGCCAATTACCCCGGAGCCGGTTGCGATAAGCTTGCTGGTCGCATTATGTACATAATCCATTTGCTTATCCATGTTGATATGAAATGAATCCTGTACCCACTGCCTGATATCATCCACTGACTGACCGATCTGTTTGCTGAGCTGGGGCCAGTCATCGGCCATACCGGATATACGTGAGCCCACCAGGTATAGTATACTGCCGATAAATAAAATAAGTAATATGATCGCAACGGCTGAAGCCAGGCCGCGCCGGAGGCGTACCTTTTTTTCCAGGAAATTACACAGTGGTAAGAGCAATATCGCGAACAGGAACCCGAATACAAGCGGATCGATCAGATCCTTAGCTATAACGACAAGGTAGCCCAGTGAGATAAGGCCAACGAGTACCAGTGAAAGCCTTTCATAAAAGGGGGCTATGATCTTTTTTGCGGGCATAGGGATTCAAATTGACTTTCGGTATAAGGCAGCAATACCACTAAAGTTGTTGAAAGATAAGTATAAATCTGCTGATTTATATAATTTCTGTCAGTCGCTGGAGAATAACTTGTACACAATGGCTGATAGCATTCTGCGGACTTTTACTAAACTGCTGAGTTACCCTGTTGGCCAAAATCATGTTAAACGATATTGCCCGGTGCCCGAGTACCGATGATAAGCCGTAAATACCGGCGGTTTCCATTTCGAGATTGGTAATGCGCTTTCCGCCTGATTGGAAAGCCTGGATCCTGTTCATCAAATCTGTATAGGCAGACGGTGCTCTTACCTGCCTGCCCTGCGGCGCGTAGAATCCCGGCGCTGTCAGGGTAATGCCTTTTTCGATGCCTTCTGCCAGTTTCCCCATTAGCTCTGTATTGCCTGAAGCGATGTAAGGCGATAGTCCGCAGTTTGACGGCAGAACAGCTTTGATATCCGATAGCATTTTGAGTTCCTGTTCCGTATGGTTTTGCTGATAATAATGCATCAGGGTATCCAGCCCGAATGCGGCCTCTGATACCAGCAAACTATCCAGCGGAATACCGGCCTGTACGGCGCCCGATGTCCCGATACGGATGATGTTCAGCTTTGTTAACTCCTTTTTCAGAGTGCGGCTTTGCAGGTCGATGTTAATGAGCGCATCCAGTTCATTCAGCACAATATCGATATTGTCGGTACCGATGCCTGTTGAGATCACGGTTAGCCGCTTGTTGCCGATCCTGCCGGTATGCGTCGTAAACTCCCGTTTGGATTTTTTGATTTCGATCCTGTCGAAATGCCTGCTTACTTCATTAACCCGCTCGGGATCGCCTACGGTAATAACCGTTCCGGCCACATCTTCCGGCAACAGGTTGAGATGATAGACGCTGCCATCGTCATTTAGTATCAGTTCGGTCTCTGCTATCCTGCTCATCGGCAATAAAAGTAATTAACACACCGCAAAAAACCGTTTTGAAATGTCTTTGTTGATAAATATTATCTGTTTGAAAAACTAAATTATCAATGGCAAAGTATTCGGAAAAAGCAGGCGAAAAAGTTGAAAAAGCCATACACGAAATGAAAGAAGGCAAGCTGAGGAGCGGCCGCAGCGGTAAAAAAGTAACCAGCCGTAAGCAGGCTGTTGCTATCGGGCTTTCTGAAGCGCGCGAAGAGGGCGCAAAAGTACCGAAGAAGAAAAGCTAATTTTTAGTAAATGCATCCAGTATCTTCATCAGCGTTATAGCTTCTTCAACGGGGCAGGGGTTAGGGCCTTCTCCCCTGAAATATGCTACGATCTTTTCGATCATCGGCTGCTGAATATGTTCGGGATGAGTGAAATTTACGGTGTTTTTTTCAGTCTCGTTCTGCCAGTTGACAAAGGTCCCGAAAAAGGGAAAACTGATCCGGCCCCTGGTGCCGATCATTTCGCACAGGTCGGTGGTTTGGCTGTCGGCCACATTAAAACTCCATGAACCGTTTACGACTACCTTATTCTTAAATACGATCTCGCCGCATACATGATCATCTGCCGGGTAAGTGTTAGATTGATTAAGCGAGAATCCGTGATATTTTTCAGGCTCGCCAAAATAATACAGCATCAGGTCGAGCTGGTGCGGCGCGAGGTCGTGAAAATAGCCGCCTCCCGAAAGCTCCGGATCAACGCGCCAGTTGGTGTCCGAAGCAGCGATCAGGTCGGGCTTCAGGCTTTTCCACATCCTGATCTGTACGGTCCGCACATCACCGATCGTGTTTTTGGCTAACAGATCTTTGATGAAAAGAAACATCGGCAAGGCGCGGCGGTAATGTGCAACGGTCAGCTTGCCGTTATACTGCCTTACAGCGTCAGCCATAGCCTGCGCTTCCTGCGCATTGCGCGTAACCGGTTTTTCGACATACACATTCAGCCCTTTTTGCAAAGCAGCGATGGCGTATTCCAGGTGGTAGGCGGGCGGGGTGGCAATGGAAACAGCATTTACTTCTGTATCATTCAGCAGATCATCTGCATCACTGTACCAACGGTCCACATGATGACGTGCGGCATAATCGGCAGCCTTTTCGGCATTGCGGCGCATTACGGCAACCAGCTTACTGTGTGCGATCTTATTATAGGCCTGGCCGCTCTTCTTTTCGGTTACATTGCCGCAGCCGATGATACCCCATTTGATGTTGTCCATTATTAAGTTTTAAAATGCGTGATGGCAAGTGTGATTCCTTCCCCCGGGAAGGTGCAGGAAGGGGTTTTGCAATTATTTTGACGGCAAGAGAGACCCCTCCCTGCCATTTCACTTTTCCATCGCACCCCTCCCTATGGGAGGGAATTATTTAGTCTTTTAATATAACCTCTATCTTGTCCAGTTCTTCTTTTGAGAAAACGATATTGTCCAGGCATTTCAGTGAATCAGCCAGTTGTTCGGGACGGCTTGCGCCGATCAGCACAGAAGTAATGCGTTCATCCTTCAAAAGCCATGCAAGCGCCATCTGTGCCAGTGTCTGCCCGCGGTCTTTTGCTATGTCATTCAGTTGCTTTGCCTGCGATATGCGCTGGTCGGTCACCTGGTTTACCTGTAAAAACCCGGTGGATTTGGCTGCCCTTGAATCATCGGGAATGCCGTGCAGGTATTTATTGGTCAGCAAGCCCTGCGCAAGCGGTGAAAAGGGAATACAGCCAACACCTTCCTTTTCGAGCACATCCAGCAGACCGCCTTCCACCCAGCGCTCGAACATGGAGTATTTGGGCTGATGGATAAGGCAAGGCGTGCCTAA
>DASZWG010000112.1:0-4286 GCA_035546675.1 Mucilaginibacter sp.
AGCCGTCGGCAATAACGATCACCATATCCTGATTTTTTTGAAAGTCAGTCAATTGTTCGGCTGATTCATCATCAAGTTGCCTCCCCAGGTCAGGCCGTTGCAGGTATTGCTCGCGGTATGCAGCCTTGCTATGCAATTGCAGCATCGGCAGACCGAATTGGTTTAATTCTTCATGCAATTTATCCCGGTCGAGCTCAGAATACACCGCATCGCGCGCATGGGCATGTGCCAGGTTGAACGCAAGCGACTGCCTGACGGGGATACTTGCACCTGTACGGCCAAGACCGATCCTGGCCGCCGTGAATTCCTTTAGGGGATCAAATTGCTCATCGGCTGCATGTTCTAACTGATCCATAATCTTTTCATTTCACTGATCAGGCGATCATTTCTTTTATCGGCTATCCTGCCGTTTTCGTCCATAATACCCTGCCGCATCAGCCATTGCTCAAATTCGGGCGCAGGTCTCAACCCCAATAAATTTCGAAGATAAACCGCATCGTGGAACGAAGTCGACTGGTAATTCAGCATAATATCATCCGAACCCGGCACACCCATAATAAAATTGCATCCCGCGACGCCAAGCAATATGAGCAGGTTGTCCATATCGTCCTGGTCGGCCTCAGCATGATTGGTGTAACAAATATCAGCTCCCATAGGCAGGCCCAGCAGTTTGCCGCAAAAATGGTCCTCCAGCGCAGCGCGTGTGATCTGCTTACCATCGTACAGGTATTCGGGACCGATAAAACCCACTACGGTATTAACCAGCAGCGGATCGAACTTCCTTGCCACCGCATAAGCCCGAGCCTCACAAGTTTGCTGATCGACTCCCTCATGCGCATTAGCCGAAAGCTCACTGCCCTGCCCCGTTTCAAAGTACATTACATTCCGGCCTATCGTGCCCCTGTTTAGCGACAAAGTCGCCTGGTGCGCTTCTTCCAGCAATGCCAGGTTGATGCCGAAACTCGCGTTGCTTTTTTCCGTCCCGCCGATAGACTGGAAGCAAAGATCGACGGGCAGCCCCTGCCTGATCAGCTCGATCGTCGTCGTTATGTGGCATAAAACACAGGATTGTGTCGGAATATCGAATTGCTGCCTCAGCCTGTCGGTTAACAGGATCAGGTTACTCACCTCGGCAAGGCTGTCTGTTGCCGGGTTGATACCGATCACCGCATCGCCGCTGCCATACAGCAGGCCGTCTATCATACTTGCCGCAATGCCTTTGGGATCGTCCGTTGGATGGTTGGGCTGTAACCGGGCCGAAAAATGCCCTTTCAGACCTATCGTGTCTCTGAAGCGGGTAACCACTTCGCATTTTTTTGCGACGGCTACCAGGTCCTGGTTACGCATCAGCTTGGACACCGCCGCTGCCATCTCGGGGGTAATGCCCGGAGCTATTCCATGCAGTATTTCACTTGTTGTTTCATCTTTTAGCAGCCAGTCTCTAAACTCACCTATAGTTAAACTCTTTATTAATTTAAAATTTATATTGCTATGATTATCAATAATTAATCTGGTTATCTCATCTTTTTCATAAGGTATCACAACCTCATTCAAAAAGGTTTGAAGCGGCACGTCAGCCAGGGTCATTTGTGCAGCAACACGCTCCTCATAACTCTCCGCACTTAACCCGGCCAGCACATCACCCGTCCGGTGCGGCGAAGCCTTAGCCAGCAACGTTTTCAGGTCACTGAACTTGTACGTTTTTCGCCCTATAGTGTGCTGGTACGGCATAGCTTAATCGGGGGTTATCATTACTTCAGCTTTTTCGAGCAGTACATCGTCTTCGATGGCTGTTTTGTGTTTGCCCATCAATACAAATATCAGGATCACTGCAACCATCCCTCCGAAGAAGCACAGGCTGAGAATCCAATGGTAATACATGATCGCTATGAGGCACACGGCCGACAACAAGAGGGCAACGGCAGGAAAATACGGGTAAAAAGGGCAAACAAAAGGCCGTTCTAAACCCGGTTCCTTTCTGCGGATCGTAAAAAGGCTGATCATGCTCAACATGTACATCAGTACCGCCCCCATCACCGAGATCACAATCACCTGATCAGTAGTACCGGTATACAGCGCGATGAAACTGATCACACCGCCGGCCAGCAAAGCCCAATGCGGCGTTTTGAAACGGTGACTGAGCCCTGATAAAAAACGCGGCAGATAGCCGCTCCTGGCCATCGCAAACACCTGCCGGGACGAAGCCAGTATGGTGCCGTGAAACGAAGCTATAAGCCCGAACAAGCCGATACCGGCAAATATTTTGGTCAGGCTGTTTGTTTTTCCGAGTACAACGCTGATCGCGGCGGGAAGCGGGTAATCCAGTTGGCTTAGTTTTCGCCAGTCGGTAATGCCGCCGGTCAGGATCATAACGCCAAGCGCAAGGCACACGAGCGTAGCAAGACCGTAGATATAACCCTTCGGAATATTTCTTTTCGGATCCTTTACTTCTTCGGCTACCATGGCAACGCCCTCTATTGCCAAATAAAACCAAACGGCGAAAGGCAAACCAGCAAACACCCCGGCCCAGCCATAAGGCATGGGATGAGCAATATAATTGCTCATTTTAAAATGCGGCGAGATGATCCCCATAAATAGCAGCAGTTCCGCTACAGCAAGGATGGTAATAAATACCGAAAATGAAGCCGATTCTTTGATGCCAATCATATTGATACCAATAAAAACCAGGTTAAAGAACACGGCCGATTGTATAACGGATACCGGTGCGTACAAAAAATGCAGGTAACTGCCCAGGGCAAAGGCAATGGCCGGTGTAGCAAACAGAAAATCGACGAGGGTGGCATACCCGGCGATCAGACCCATAACAGGACCGAAAGCACGATAACCGTAAGCGAAGGCGCCGCCCGCATGTGGTATAGCAGCGGTAAGCTCGGTATAGCTGAAAATAAAGGTAACATACATCACCGTTACGACGAGCGTAGCGATCAGGAAACCGATGGTTCCAGAAACGTTCCAGCCTAAGTTCCATCCAAAATATTCACCCGAAATAACCAGCCCCACGGCAATTGCCCACAGATGAACGGGCTTAAGCACTTTTTTAAGTTGTTCTGTTTTCCGGGTAGTCATTCAGCTATTTATCGACGCTTTAAAATACTTAAAGCCATTGTTAAATCAAAATGCCGAATTGTTATCAAATTGTAAAGTGATGCAGATCACTTCGCACTAAGCAAAAACAACTCTATATTTAAATCGTTAGTTATAAATACATTATAAGAATCATGTTACGCATCGAAGTTTCTCCTGACGGCCCGGCAGTCCTAACGTTCTCCAAATTGGAGCAATACAATATCCCCTCGCCTTCTGATGGTTTTAACCCGGAGATCAACGATCGTGTTATATTACAGTTTGAAGACGAGCAGGAAGCGATCGATTATTCGCACCGGGTTGATGAATATGCTGAATCATTAAATGATCATTCATCGGCCGAATATAAGATAGCCGGCGATATCATTGAAGCCATCAGCAATGATGAATTCGTTAAAGCTTACATCCAGAGTTAAACCTCGACGATAACTCCGGCAAAGGTCAGTCCACCGCCGAAACCCAGCAGCAGCATTTTATTCCCCGGTTTTATCTTCCCCGCTTTTGCCGCCATGTCCCAGGCAAGCGGTATGGATGCCGAAGAGGTATTGCCGAAAAATTCGATGCTGCTCAGCATTTTTTCCATCGGGTAGTTAATGTCCTGTGCCACAGCTTCAATGATCCGCATGTTGGCGCTGTGCAGGATGATCCAGTCCAGGTCTTCTAATTGCATATTATTTTTAGCGAGCAACTCGGCTACTTTTATGCTAACGGTTTGAACCGCCCATTTGAAAACGACACGGCCATTTTGGTGAACTTTTCCGTTCGGGACGATCTGTTCACCGTTGATCACACCGTTGTTTTGCGATAAGTACAGGTCTTTCCCGTGACTGCCGTCCGAACCGGTAATGGCATTGAATATTTTTGGCTGCTCCGAAGGTTCGACCAAAGCTACCCCCGCCCCATCGCCGAACAGGATGCACGAAGTGCGGTCGGCATAATCCATGAACTTGGAAAGAGTTTCGGCGCCAAAAACCAGTATCTTTTTATGCGTACCCGCGGCAATCATCCCTTTGGCCAGTACCAGACCATAAACAAATCCCGCACACGCTGCCATAATATCTATGCAGCCGGCATTTTGTATCCCGAAAGCATTTTGTATCTGGGTGGCCATATTGGGCATCACCTGGTCGGCAGTTGTGGTGCTTACGATGATGAAATCGACATCATCCAATGTAAGGCCT
>DASZWG010000113.1:0-5307 GCA_035546675.1 Mucilaginibacter sp.
AAACTCGCCGAACTTGCGTCATTCAAAACTATGAAAATGGCCATTGAAGAGGCCTGTGAAGATGTAAAAAAGCAGCATCAAAGGGTAAACGAAATGTATGAACTGCTGGGCTCAAAAGCATCGGATGAAGGATGCGAGGTAGTGAAAGCAGTGATCGAAGAAGCGTATAACCTGAGCACTAAAGATGGTAAGCCGACGATAGTGAACGATATGGACATCATTTTGTACATGCAGATGATCGAGAATATCGAGTTCACATCATTCCGGATGCTGAAGCTGATCAACCAGTTTTTGGGCGATGACGAGATCACGCAGTTATTGGCTGAATGCTGCGATGAGAATATGGATAATTCGAATCTTTTCGGCCTGATCTCGGAAGAATACCTTGCTCAAAAAGCGCTCGGATAAGCCAATCTTTTAACAGGATCTATAAACAAGAAAGCCGGACCCAAAAGGATCCGGCTTCAGAAAAGTTATTTAATACCCCTATTAAAATAACTGTTCAAATTAAAAGAATTATTGGGTGTTATGCAAATTTTGTAACTATTTATTTACAAAAACAGTCTTATACATCGGTACACGAACTATTACCGCTGTACCGCCAATTTTGTCGTAATTAATCTCTAATTTGCCACCAAATTATTCTATTATGTTAAAGCACACCATTTTATCATGCCTGCTTGCCATGGCTTTTTTGCAGGCCGGAGCCCAGCAATTGTACATGCCCAGGGAAATTAAAGAGGCGTACAAAAAAGGTACAAGATCGCTCGACGGGCGCCCCGGAAAAAATTACTGGGAAAACCACGGGCGATATGACATCAGTATTAACGTTGCGCCGCCCGACCCGACCGTGAAGGGCGTTGAGCACATTACTTATTTCAACAACAGCCCCGATACGCTGCGGCGGCTAAATATCAAACTGATCATGAATATTCACCGGCCGGGCGCGGCGAGGTTTTCAGCCGCAAGAGCCGACTACCTTGGCGATGGTATACAGGTCGACACCTTCAAAGTTGACGGGGAGCGGAAAAACTGGAACAATGAGATAGCCAGCAGGACCAATCAGTACGTAGGTCTGGGCAAGGCACTTATGCCGCACGATTCTGTCAAACTGGATATCGTTTGGCATTACAAACTCGTAACAGGTCACGGACGCGAAGGTATTATTGACTCCACTACGTTCTACCTGGCTTATTTCTACCCCAGGGTATCGGTATATGATGACTATGCCGGGTGGGATCGTACCGAGTTTATCGATGCGCTTGAATTTTATAACGACTTTAACGATTACACGCTGAATGTGACCGTGCCCAAAAACTATATCGTGTGGTCTACCGGAACACTGCAAAACCCGGCGCAGGTACTACAGCCCGAATATGCTGAAAGATTAGAAAAATCGATGACCAGCGACTCAACGGTACACATTGCAACGCCAGAAGACCTTACTGCGAAAAAAGTAACCGCGCAAAATGAAACGAACACCTGGGTATGGAAAGCATCTGATATAACGGACATGGCGCTGGGTATCAGCAACCATTACGACTGGGATGCGGCAAGCGTTATAGTTGATGATGCGGCAAACCGCCGTGTAAGCGTACAGGCTGCTTTCGCTGACAAATCACAGGATTTTCACCATTCAGTTCAATTTGCCCGGTATGCATTGGGCTGGTACTCGCGCAACTGGCCGGGCGTACCCTACCCCTTTCCCAAAATGACCGCGTTCCAGGGTTATGCCGATATGGAATACCCGATGATGGTGAATGACAGCCACACCGGCGATCTGCATTTTGCTGAATTGGTGCAGGATCACGAAATAGCTCACACCTATTTCCCGTTCTACATGGGTATCAATGAAACCAAATACGGCTTTATGGATGAGGGCTGGGCAACCACACTCGAACTCCTGATCGGCCGCACCGAAGTAGGCGACAAAAAAGCCGAGGAATTTTATAAACAGTTCAGGGTTAACGGCTGGATACATGACCCTTCCACAGCCGAAGATCTGCCTATCATCACACCCGGAACCGAATTGAGAGGCGGTCTTGGGAATAACGAATATGGCAAACCCTCGCTAAGCTACCTGGCGCTGAAGGATATGCTCGGCGACGCCCTGTTCAAAAAAGCGCTGCACACCTACATGGACTGGTGGCATGGTAAGCACCCTATTCCGTGGGACTATTTTAATTCGATGAGCACGGGATCGGGCAGGAACCTAAACTGGTTTTTCCACAACTGGTTCTTTACCAATAATTACATCGACCTGGACTTAAAAAGTGTAACGAAGATGGGAACAGGCTATAAACTTGATATCGACAATATTGGCGGGTTTGCTGTTCCGTTTGATATCTTACTGACCTATTCGGACGGCAGTACGGGCAAGATTCATGAAACGCCTGCCGTATGGGAAAAGGATCAGAAACATATTACTGTTGATCTGAAGAATAAAAAATCAGTCAAATCGGTAAAGCTCGACGGAGGCATATTTATGGATGCTGACGAAAGTAATAATACATGGACTGCCAAATAGCAACAAACCGTCAAAAAACAAAGAAGCCCCGCAATTCAAATTGCGGGGCTTCTTTGTTAAAAGAGATTCTTTTAAGCATTCTGAATCGAGTCGTTCACGTCATTGGCGCCTGCTTTTACTCTCGATTTCGCCTTGTCGATCATATCGTCTTTTAAGCCGGCGAGATCGTTCACAGTACTTCTGAACTTTGACTTTGATCTGTCGACTGCGTTATTTCCGTATTGGCGAATGGAGTTTGCTGTCGATTCAGCTTTGTCTCTTACCGAACCTGCAAGGTCGTTCACATAATCGGCTATATCGTCCCTCAGGTCCGAGCCGCTGCTGGGCGCCAGCAATAAAGCAACCGCCGCTCCGACGGCTGCTCCGGCCAAAAGCGCTACTATGATTTTTGTTTGGTCCTTCATATGTATTAAATTTTTATTTGTGAAATCTTATATAAATTTAACAAATCATTTCAGTTTATGTTTAGCGATTCAGCAAAAACAAAAAGTCCCGGTTTTTAGCCGGGACTTGTACGATGCAATGATTTATATTATTGTTAAATAACTTTTACATTTACCGCATTGAGGCCTTTACGACCGTTCTGAACCTCGTATTCGACTTTGTCGTTCTCACGAATCTCGTCGATCAGGCCAGTTGAATGCACAAAAATTTCCTGGCCGCCATCCGAGGGGACGATAAAACCGAAACCTTTTGTTGCATTGAAGAATTTTACTGTTCCTTGTTGCATAATTTTTACTTAATATTAAAGGGCAGCAAGTTAGGAATAATAATCGGAACAAATAAATTATTGAGTCAATTCGAATTGGCTTGCATAATTAAATTTGTTGCCGAAATATAACAGAGAATGCCAGGTATTGAATTTTCGATCAGTAAACCGGATAAAGAACAGGTATTTGCTATTCGCACTGAACAGCAATTTATAGAAACAGCTTTACGCGTATTCCGTTACCAGGCTGAAAATTGCGCTGTGTACCGTGAATTTATCGACTATCTGCAGATTGATACGTACACGATCGAAACCGTCGCTCAAATACCCTTTTTGCCGATCAGTTTTTTTAAAACACATGAAGTACTCAGTTCAGCCCAAAAAGCTCAGGTAACTTTTAGCAGTTCGGGCACTACCGGCATGATCAGCAGCAGCCACCTGGTAACGGATGTAAGCTGGTATGAGGAAAGTTTTCGTCGTGCTTTTCAAATTTTCTATGGCGACATCGGAAATTATTGCATCCTGGCCCTGCTGCCATCCTATCTTGAGCGCGATGGTTCTTCGTTAGTATACATGGCCAAAGACCTTGTCAGACGTTCGGGCAATCCCGGCAGCGGCTTTTATCTGTACAACCATGACGACCTGTACAGGCAGTTGTTAAAACAGCAGCAGGAGCAAAAGCCGACGCTGCTGCTTGGGGTCACCTTTGCTTTGCTCGACTTTGCCGAAAAATACCATCTGGATTTCCCGGAACTCATCATCATGGAAACCGGTGGCATGAAAGGCCGACGGAAGGAAATGATCCGCGAGGAATTGCATGAGGTATTATGCAAAGCATTTGGCGTCAGAACCATTCACTCCGAGTACGGGATGACCGAATTATTGTCGCAGGCCTATTCCAAAGGCAACGGCATATTCAATTGCCCGCCCTGGATGCGGATCATGACCCGCGATGCAAATGATCCGATGACTGGCCTGACCGGCAGCCAGACCGGCGGCATTAACGTGATCGACCTGGCAAATATTAACTCCTGTTCATTTATTGCTACCCAGGATTTAGGTAAAGTTTATGCCGATGGATCTTTTGAGATATTAGGGCGTTTTGATAACTCCGACATACGCGGCTGCAACCTGCTGATAGCCTAAAACTTAACTTGCAACTAACATAATATTGCTAATTTTGCGTTCACAAATAACACGACCGGCAATATGATGGACAAATTTTTGAACGATCAGCAGGACCCAAAAGCGGTGGAAAAAGTTTATACCCGGCTGGTCGATCTGCTTACCAAAGACGAAGAGATCATTTACATCGCCACACAGAAGAAACCTATCGTTAACCTGCTTCCTGATTGCGTGGCCCTGACCAATAAAAGAGTGCTGTTTTTTACCCCGGCCAACCTGGGTTTGTCCATAAAATTTGTTGATTTTGTTTGGAAAGATATCATTGACGTATTTATTAAAGAAGAGATCATAGGTGCAGTATTTACCATAAAAACCACCAACCAGGCCGAAATGGGTGTAGATTACCTGCCAAAAGTACAGGCGCGTAAGCTGTACCAGTACGCCCAGGAACGCAAGGAAGAGGAGCGCGAAGCACGCCGCCAGCGTGATCTGGAAGAAAAGCGTGCCGAATCAGGGGCATTCAATATTGAAAATGTAGCGCCGGGAAACCAACCCGCAGCGATTACCCCTGATGTGGTGGCTGCACAACCAGTCACAGTGCCTACACCACCAGAAATACCGCAAAAAGACGAACTAACCGAAAAGCTAAAAAAACTGCGTATGCTGTTTGACCAGGGATTGATCTCTCAGGACGAGTATAATTCAAAAAAACTGGAATTGCTGAGCGACCTGTAATGGTGTTTAGCTGTTGAGTTTGTCCGCTATATTGCGGATGGCATCGTCTAAGCTGTTCAATTCGCTGGTGAGATATTCCTCGGCTTCCATAAAGTTCTCGAATTTATTTTCGCCCTGGTTTATCACCTGCATAATGCCCATAATATTAGATGCATGCCGCCTTACCTCGTGCGAATTAATAAAAGCGATCTCTTTTTTCTGTGATTCAAAT
>DASZWG010000114.1:0-3511 GCA_035546675.1 Mucilaginibacter sp.
ACATCTCAAAACCTTTACCGCTGATTACCGGATGCTTCCGTATTACCAGGAAGTTGATAAAGATTTTAAGAAGAATTTTAAGGAAACTGTCAGTCAATATACCCCTTTTGACGATGCCAACAGGGAAAAGCTACAACAACAGATCGATAAAGTGAGCACAGTGATCGCTAAACTGGATAAGGATTTCGCTCTTGTGCTTCACAAAAGCCTGGCAGCATACGCCGAACACGTGAAACAAGCGGATATGAGCATACTGGCAAATTTTATTTTCCCGCTGCCCATACCCGGATTAACCGAATAAATTTTAAAAGAACAAGAACATGTTACACCTGATGAATGATCTGCCCGGCAATGTACTGGGCGTAACCGCCGAAGGCGAAGTGACCGGATCGGACTATGAAAATGTTTTGATCCCGGCAGTTGAAGAAAAATTAAAGGCAAATGGCAAAATCCGCTTTTTGTACCACCTCGGCCCCGGCTTTACGGGCTTCAGTATGGCCGCTATGGCCGATGATGCAAAAATCGGCATGAAACATTTTTCGTCATGGGACAAAATAGCCCTGGTTTCCGATCACCACATGATCAACGGCCTTGCCATGTTTTTCGGGTATATGATGCCATCTGAAGTCCGGATATTTAAAAATGCCGAACTGGACGAAGCAAAGAAGTGGATACAGAAAGATTAGGATCAGGCAGATCAAAGGCCGCCTGTATCAAGTGAAATAACTTAACATACCGGCAACAGTGATATCATAAATCATTGGTAACTCATCATTAAATACTTCAGCTATGGAAACGCAATACATGGAAACTATCCTCGAAGACCTGACACCCGAACTCCTGGTGCGAATGAATGCTTACTGGCGCGCTGCAAACTATCTTTCGGTAGGTCAGATATACCTGCACGATAACCCGCTGATGAAAGAGCCTTTGAAAATAGAACACATCAAGCGCTTGCTGCTTGGGCATTGGGGAACAACGCCCGGTCAGAACTTTATTTATGTGCACCTGAACCGCATTATCAAGAAATACGACCTGGATATGATCTACATTTCCGGGCCGGGTCATGGGGGACCTGCATTGGTGGGACAAACCTATCTTGAAGGTACGTACAGCGAGGTCTATCCCGAGATCAGCCAGGACGAAGAAGGACTGAAACGATTATTTACCCAATTTTCCTTCCCCGGGGGTATACCCAGCCATGTCTCGCCCGAATGCCCGGGTTCGATGCATGAAGGCGGCGAACTGGGCTATTCGCTTAGCCATGCATTTGGTGCGGTTTTCGATAATCCGGGACTTATTGTTAGCTGTGTGGTTGGTGACGGCGAGTCGGAAACGGGTCCGCTGGCTACGGCCTGGCATTCCAATAAATTCCTGAACCCGGTTACGGATGGTGTTGTGCTGCCTATCCTGCACCTGAACGGGTATAAGATCGCCAATCCTACGGTTCTGGCCAGGATAAGCCATGAAGAGCTTGAAAACCTATTCAAAGGATACGGCTGGAACCCATACCTGATCGAAGGAGACGACCCGATGGATATGCACAGGAGAATGGCATCGCTGCTGGATCATGTGATCGCAGAAATCAGGTCGATAAAAGAAACGGCTACAAAAAATTCGGATCGCCCGCGCTGGCCCATGATCATCCTGAAAACGCCCAAAGGCTGGACAGGGCCCAAATTTGTGGATGGCCTTCCCGTCGAAAATACATTCCGGTCGCACCAGGTGCCGCTTTCTGATCCTGCAAAAAATCCTCAGCACCTGAAACAGCTGGAAGAATGGCTGATAAGCTACAAACCCGAAGAACTTTTTGACAGTAATGGCAAGCTATTGCCCGAACTGGCCGAACTGGCTCCAAAAGGCGAACGAAGAATGGGTGCCAATCCGCACGCTAATGGAGGACTACTATTGCAGGATTTGCGCATGCCCGATTTTTGCAGCTACGGCCTGGAACTAAAGGAGCGCGGAGAAACAGGCCCCGGCGATACACTGGTATTAGGAAGTTTCATCAGGGACGTGATCAAAATGAACGTGGAAAAGCGGAATTTCCGTTTATTCGGCCCTGATGAAACACTTTCGAACAAGCTGAACGCAGTTTTTGAAGCTACTAACCGGCAGTGGGAAGCTGAAGTGCTGGAGACCGACGAGTTTTTACGGAAAGACGGCCGCGTGATGGAAATGCTGAGCGAGCACCAGTGTGAAGGCTGGCTGGAGGGTTACCTGCTTACCGGCAGGCATGGGTTGTTCAACTGTTACGAGGCGTTCATCCATATCATCGATTCCATGTTCAACCAGCACGCAAAATGGCTCAAGGTGACGGCAGGTTTACCCTGGCGGCGTAAACTTGCATCGCTCAATATCCTGCTGGCCTCGCACGTATGGCGACAGGACCATAACGGTTTTACACACCAGGACCCCGGTTTTATCGACCATGTCGTAAATAAAAAGGCATCCGTAGTACGCGTCTATCTGCCGCCCGATGCCAATTGCCTGCTATCCGTTATGGACCATTGCTTGCGCAGCAGGCATTATGTTAATGTTGTAGTTGCCGGTAAACATCCGGCCCCGCAATGGCTCAATACCGGGGAAGCCGTGGTACATTGCACCAAGGGTATCGGGATGTGGGCCTGGGCCAGCAATGACGAAGGCGCCGAGCCCGATGTGGTAATGGCCTGTGCAGGCGATGTCCCGACGCTCGAAACCCTGGCAGCCGTATCCATCCTGAGAGAAAAACTGCTCGATCTGAAGATACGCGTAGTGAACGTGGTCGACCTGATGAAGCTCCAGCCCGAAAGCGAACATCCGCATGGCCTGAGCGAGCAGGATTTCGATACGATCTTTACCAAAGATAAACCGGTGATATTCGCATTTCATGGTTACCCGTGGCTTATTCACCGGCTTACTTACCGGCGCACGAACCACGGCAATATTCATGTAAGAGGTTACAAGGAAGAAGGAACGATCACCACCCCATTCGATATGACCGTAATGAACGAAATGGATCGCTTCGACCTGGTGCGGGACACCATAGACCGGCTGCCGCAATTAGGCGACACCGCAGCATACCTGAAACAAGAGATGCGCGATAAACTCATCAAACATAAAAGATATATTGCCGCCAATGGTATCGACATGCCTGAGGTTAGAGACTGGAAGTGGAAAAATTGAATTGAAGAGCTAATGCATATCACTACGGGTAACATCCGATCAAATTGATATATTTGCAACGCAAAAAGTTCCCGTAGTTCAACGGATAGAATGTCAGATTCCGGTTCTGATGATATGAGTTCGAATCTCGTCGGGAACACTTGATGATCAAAACAGTGGATGCAGATCGCGGCTGAGCCAAAAACAGAGCCATCTGATTTTTGGCGAAAAGCGGGATGCGCTTGCAAAGCACGCACTGTTTTGATTCCCTTCACGGTATAAACGAGATCGGCGAAGCCAATCTCGTCGGGAACACGAAGAAAAGCTGCCCTGGTTTAAGGGCAGCTTTTTACAGAACCGGGTA
>DASZWG010000115.1:0-6862 GCA_035546675.1 Mucilaginibacter sp.
TACCATTCATATCATGATGGAACCAGCTATGATGTACTGTATTGGTATCCTGTGCTTTGGCAACATTTAGCGAAATCAAAAAAAGGGATGCAAACAGAAGGGCTAATCGATTTTTCATAGGAGCATGTTGTTAGTTTATTAATAGTTAATACTATAACATACGACAACACATCTTTTGTTTATAAAAAGGGAAATTAGTTTCGCCGCAATGCGAAATGCGGTCTGTTCGTCAAGTAAACACTTGTGTTCATGTAAAATATTTCACCGGATAAAGGCTTTCATATTCCTTCGTCATAAAAAATGAGAAATTATGAAAGATCAGCATTTCGGGCACGAACATTTGCCCAACGAACGAAACGACAATAACGACGGTATAGACCGCCGCGGTTTTTTTGAGTGCATGGCGTGGGCCGGAACCGGGGTATTATGGATGATGTCAGGAGGGATACTCAAGTCCTATGGTATGAGCCATGTGATAGACCGGGCGACAGGAAAACTTAAAAATGGCTTAGCATTACCAAAATCAGATTTCAGTTTTGTACAGATCAGCGACAGCCATATAGGCTTTAACAAGGCAGCCAACCCAGATGTAGTGGCAACGCTGCAGGCAACTATCGATAAGATCAATGCAATGCCCGGGACGCCATCATTCGTCCTGCACACCGGCGACCTTTCACACCTCGCACAGGCCGATGAGTTCGATACACTCGAACAATCGCTGAAAAGCGTAAAAACAGGTCAGATATTCTACGTGCCGGGCGAGCACGACCTGACCGATAACGGAAAGCTATACCTCGATCGTTACGGCAAAGGCACAAAAGGCGACGGCTGGTACAGCTTTGATTCGCATGGGGTTCATTTTGTCGGCCTGGTGAATGCAAAAGTCCAGGTCGATGGCGGTCTCGGTACTCTGGGCGCTGAGCAGCTAAAATGGCTGGAAGATGATCTGAAAGGTTTGTCATCCAGTACGCCTGTTGTGGTGTTCGCACATATTCCGCTTTGGGCCATTTACCCGCAATGGGGTTGGGGCACTAAGGATAGCGAACAGGCGCTGGCTATGCTAAAACGTTTTGGTTCGGTGTCGGTATTGAATGGTCATATTCATCAAACCATACAGAAGGTTGAAGGAAATATTACATTTCACACCGCCATGTCGACCGCGTTTCCTCAACCGGCGCCGGGCAGTGCGCCATCGCCGGGCCCAATGAAGGTTCCCGCTGAAAAGTTACGCAGTGTGCTTGGTCTTACAAGTGTACATTACCGTGAGCACCGTCACACACTTGCAGTTACCGATGTTCCTTTAACAGAATCCGAAAAAGTAGGCGGCTGAAATGAAGCGGATATTTCTTTCTCTCATTACAGCGGCATTCTTTTCAATAGCCAGGGGACAATATAAACCCATCGATCAGGGATCATCGATACAGTTCACCATCCAAAACTTCGGTTTTGACGTAACAGGCAAGTTTAAGGGTATTAACGGAACGATCCATTTCGATCAGCAAAAATCCGCTGAAGCCCAATTTGATGTAAGTATAGATGTCAATACCGTGAACACCGATAATAGCCTGAGGGATGAACATCTGCGCGGTGAGAGTTACTTCGATGTAAAACGTTACCCAACTATCAGGCTGGAATCGATCAAGGTACAAGCCGGAGATAAGCCGGACCACTATTTATTCCTGGGCAGACTGACCATAAAAAATACTGTTAAAAACATCTTTTTCCCGTTCACTGCAACAGCAACGGCCAATGGTTACCTATTCATCGGAACATTTACCATCAAAAGGAAAGATTTCGGCATTGGCGGAACAAGTATCATCTCGGATGAATTGCAGGTATCATTAAACATCATCGCCACAAAAGCCTGAGTATGAAAATCAATAAAAAACTTGCCGTAATCGCTGCATTAAGCGGTTTGGTTACCGTGATGACTGCTGCAACTAATGCAAGCAAGCCTGTTAACGAACAATTTATCAACCTGCAGGTGTTGCCGAAAGACATTAGTGCTTCTGCAATGAACAGGATTATGGTCGGAGAATTTGAGGATGCGCTTGGCGTATCGTGCAGATTTTGTCATGCCTCCGACAAAAATGGTGATAGCATAAATTACGCCAGCGATGCGAAACCTGAAAAGCTGATCGCCCGGCAGATGCTGCGCATGACGCTGAACCTGAATCATGATTATTTTAAGATCGACACGCCGAAGATGGGTACGGATAATGTTGTTGTCACCTGTAATACCTGTCATAAAGGGGAGACATTCCCCGATGGGGATTAGCCTAAAAACTAACCATCCTGTTTAAGGGGTGAATTTTTATGTAAACTTGATCTGATTTTTAATGATCACTGCTCCCGGATTGAAAACAAATAAGATTATATACCACATCGCGTTTTGGCTGCTGGCGTATTTTTTCTGGATCTATATTTTCAGGAACAATACGCTCGTTATCACCCATACCATCACTATACAGTTCTGCTACCTGGTTTTCATTGCGGCTAACTACTATTTTAACTCATTCTTTGCTATACCCAGGTTGCTGAACCAGAAAAAGTACCTGTCATTTTTTACAGCATTTTTGGGCGCAGTCGTACTTACCTCGTGGCTTAGGGTTCCTGTTTCGTACCTGGTAAGAAAGTATCTTTTCGGGATTCAAGAAGCGAATTACGACATTATGAACGTTTTTTTTGAGTCGTTCATTAACATATTCTTTTGGGCATTTTTCCTCATCGCGGCTAAGCTGACAATCGACCGGATACGGTCGCAGGTTTATATCGAGCAGATCGAAAAAGAAAAGGCTGCCAATGAGCTGAATTTTCTCAGGGCGCAATTTAACCCGCATTTTTTATTTAATTCCATCAATTCAATTTATGCGCATATCGACAAATCGAATAAGGAAGCACGTAACATGCTGCTTACTTTTTCGGAAATGCTGCGTTACCAGCTTTATGATTGCAACGTTGAAAGAATAGCAATAGAGCGCGAATTAAACTATATCCGCAACTACATTTCGATACAAAAATCGCGTATTGACGAACGTATCAAGGTTTGTTTCAATGCTGAAAATATTGATCATAGTATCCTCGTCCCTCCAATGATACTGATCACCTTTATTGAAAATGCATTTAAATATGTCGGTTTGGATGAGTGCCGCGAAAACCGGATAGAGATCAAGCTCCAATATGATATGGGTAATCTTTTCTTTACCGCCTGCAACACGAAAGACATGTTTACTGACCGCTCACAAAAATCATCCGGGCTGGGTATAGCCAATACCAGAAGACGTCTTGAATTATTATACCCCGGCAAACATCTACTCGAAACAAAGGAAACTGAAAACGATTATACCGCATCGTTAATCATATACAATATATGAAGAAGCTGAAATGTGTGATCATAGATGACGAGCCGATAGCGCGTAAACTTTTACAGGAATATATTGAGGAAACAGATTTCCTGGAACTGGCTGGCAGCGCGGAGAACCCTTTGAAAGCAGCGGGTTTACTGGCGGACCAGGATACCGATCTCATATTCCTGGATATCAACATGCCGAAAATGACCGGGATGGAATTTTTGCGGTCATCATCAAACCTGCCAATGGTGATCCTGACCACTGCTTATGAACAATATGCACTGGAGGGTTTTGAAATGGCCGTTATTGACTATCTCGTTAAACCCTTCTCGCTGAAACGCTTTTTAAAGGCCTGCCGTAAGGCTGTTGAATACAAATCATTAAAGGACAATAAGCACCTGCCAACTGAGCACGTTAGTGCGTATATTTTTGTTAAAAGTGAAGGAAAACTTGAACGCGTTGTCCTGAACGAATTGATCTATATACAATCCCTGGCCAATTATGTGACCCTGCATACCACAAAAGGCAAACTTATTGTATATCACACCATAAAAGGCATACTGGAGTATTTGCCTGCCGATAAATTTGTACAGGTACATAAAAGCTTCGTTGTTAACACTCATATGATCGATTCCATCGATGGGAATACTATTCATATCCGGAGTGAACAGGTGCCGATAGGCCAAAATTATTATGATTCAGCCATGCATAAGATTTTGAAGGGAAAATTCCTGAAAAGATGAGCTTGTACCTGTTTAAATATGAACCGATCCTTTCCTCGCAGAATAGGCTTCGGCCAGTATGGCAACAAGTGCTTCGAGTTTCATCGGTTTAGAGATGTAATTATCCATACCATGGCTGAGGCAAATATCGCGGTCCTCGGCGAGGGCATTGGCTGTCATGGCCACGATAACCGGCTGCGGTATCTCCATCTTGCGGATCGTGCGTGTTGCTTCATATCCGTCCATTTCGGGCATCTGGATATCCATCAGTATCACATCGTATGGCTTTTGATTGATGGCTTGTACTGCCTCGAGACCATTTTGAGTAATAACCGAATTGTAGCCCAGCTTTGCCAGTATACGCTCTATCAGCTTTTGGTTTACGGGGTTATCTTCAGCTATCAAAATATTCATCGGGTGCTGCAAAGCAAATGTTGCGTCAAGCACACTACTGGGTTTAGTTTCTGAAGCTTCAACTTCTCTGCGTTCGCCCAGTTCGGCACATATACTCTTCAGCAACTGATTCTGCTTGGCAGGTTTATTGAGCACTGCCGAGAACAGTCCGGGATATTTTTTACGACCGGTGTCATTGATAGAGCTTAGCATGATGACCGGAACGGGATGTTGGGAATTTTTAATGGCTTGTGCCAGTTCGGCCCCGTCCATACCAGGCATCTCCATGTCTGATATCACAAGCTGAACGGACCTATCTGCAGAAAGCATAGCAAGTGCTTCGCGTGCCGAAGTACAGATTACCGGCACAAGCTGCCAATGCTCTAGCTGAGACTTAAGGATGATCAGGTTGGTCTTATTATCATCGACTATCAATACCTTTTTCCCTTTCAGATTAGCAAAGCCCGGCAGCAAAACATTTTCAGCCGCTGACTTATGGCTCGTTTTTGTCCTGATGGTGAAATTAAAGGTCGATCCCTCGCCCACACGGCTTTCAACCCAAACTTGTCCGCCCATCAGTTTCACCAGTCGTTCGCTGATGATCAGGCCTAAACCGGTACCGCCGTATTTACGGGTAGTGGATGAGTCGACCTGCGAGAACGGCCTGAAAAGCACCGAGAGTTTTTCTTCGGGAATGCCTATGCCAGTATCCTTTACACTAAAACCTATTTCTATTTCCTCGTCCGAAACAGGTTGCGATAAAAACGCTTTGATAAATACTTCACCCTGAGAAGTAAACTTGATCGCATTATTGATCAGGTTGATGATTACCTGCTTCAGACGCAGGCTATCCCCGATAACATACTTTGGCAGGTTAAAATCGATCTGGTAGATCAGGTCAAGGTGCTGTTCCGAAGCTTTTTGAGAGAACATGTCCATGATCTCCTCAACACTCTGGCGCAGGTCGAAATCTTCCTCTTCAATATCCATTTTCCCTGATTCGATCTTGGAAAAGTCAAGAATATCGTTGATCACATTCATAAGGCTGTCGCCGCAATTGATAATGGTTTCAGTATACTCTCTTTGTTCGTCGCTTAAAGCTGTTTCCGAAAGCAGCGAAGCCATACCGATAACACCATTCATCGGCGTCCTGATCTCGTGGCTCATAGTGGCCAGGAATATACTCTTCGCCTCGTTAGCACGATCGGCCTCCTGGCGAGCTTCATGTTCCTGCGTTTTTTGCTCGTGCAATTCCTCCGACTGAGCTTGTAATTCTTCATTCAGCGCCTGTAATTCTTCCGATTGTGATAACAATTCTTCGTTCACAGCCTGCAACTCTTCTGATTGTGCCTGTAATTCCTCGTTCAGCGCCTGCAGGCTATCCGATTGAGCCTGCAACTCCTCCGATTGTTGCGTAACAACAGCAGTCCGTTCTTTTACCTGATCTTCAAGCTTTGCCTTTTGCCTGATGATTGCCCGCACACGATAACGATATGCCCCATAAATTGAACCTGTCACAAAAGCAACCGCCAGCAGTTTAAACCACCACGTTAGCCAGAAAGGCGGTACGATGATCACATCAAGTTTCAGAATATGCGGCGACCATTTGCCTTCGCTGTTCTGGCTTTTTACCATAAAGGTGTAATTGCCGGGGGGTACATTAGTATATACCGCTACATTTTTGTCTTCGACATAATTCCAGTCCTTATCAAAATTCTCCAGTTTATAGGCATATTTCTTTTTAGCCGGTGAGATGTAATCGAGCGAGGCGTACTCAAAAGATATAACAGACTGATCGTGTGTAAGCGTGATCGACTTCGTCTCGGAAATATCCTGTTTAAGCGGCGAAGGATCATTGCCATTTTTAGCAACATCGACATCCTTATTAAATATCTGGAATCTTGTCAGGACAAGCGGCGGGTTGTAAGCCGGTTCAGTGATCTGATCGGGGAAGAAAGCATTAAACCCGTTCACTCCGCCAAAATATAATTCGCCGTCATGGCTCTTTAATACAGAATGCTGTTTGAATTCGTCGGCTTGCAGGCCGTTCTCTGTAGTGAAATTTTTAAATGCTTTCCTTACCGGGTCGAACACCGATATACCGTTATTGGTACTCAGCCAAAGTCTTCCTTTATTATCCTCCTGTATAGCCTGAATATAGTCATTGGGCAGACCGTCCTGGGTTTTATAAGACGTAAATTGGCGGGCATGGGGATCAAACCGATTCAGCCCACCCAGCGTACAAACCCACAGCATACCTGTATGATCTTCGAATATATCCAGTACCGTGTTGCTGCTGATACTGTTGCTGTTGCGATCATCATGTTTAAAATTGATGAACGAATTGCTGTGCGGGTCATACAAACTTAACCCCATATCGTCCGTACCGATCCATAA
>DASZWG010000116.1:0-7044 GCA_035546675.1 Mucilaginibacter sp.
AGTTCAATATGCATGCTTTTCCTAAATTCAGAGCAATCTATAATTAATTCTTTGCTTTATTCAGGTATCTTTTTAATCTACCCGTTATGGTACTATTGCATTGTAGCCTATATTATGTATTGCAAAAAACATTCTTCATTATCAAATACTGTTTCTAATTAAGTCTATGAAGTTATACGGTTTAGCCGATATCAAAAAGGAGCTCCAGTTTCACGATAAAACTGACCTGGCCGACTTATGCATGCGCCTTGCACGTTACAAAAAGGAAAATAAGGAACTATTGGCCTACCTATTGTTCGACGCAGACAACGAACGCGGATTTATTGAAAGTGTGATCGCCGAAAGCGGCTTTATGTTCAGCCAGTTGCCTTCCAACAGTTACCAGATGGCCAAGAGTCTGCGCAAGATCCTGCGCCTGCTGAATAAATACGTCAAATTCATGGGATCGAAGGAAGCCGAAGTGGAGTTCCTGATCAGCTTTTGCCGGAATTATCTGCAATATGCCGACGGGCGCGGATCGTACAAACCCCTCCGGCTGATCTTTACCAGGCAACTGGAAAAGATACATAAAACGATTGATAAGCTGCATGAGGACCTGCAATTCGACTACTCACAGGATTATAATGCCATGCTGGACGAAGCCGGGATGCAGCTCAGGTGGTTTGACAAGAGCGACTACCTGCTGTAACATTTACAAAAAGTTAAAATCTAACATAAAATTTAACTGATTTGAATACCAGGGAAGCGGCCTTCAAGCAAATATTTGAAGCTAATTCAAAAAAGATATACCACTTGTGCTACGGTTACACCGGCGATGACGATGCCGCTAACGACTTGTTGCAGGAAACTTTTTTGAAGGTATGGCAGAACCTGGATAAATTCCGTAACCAGGCGCAGATATCGACCTGGATCTACCGCATCGCCGTCAATACCTGTCTTACCTGGTTACGATCCGAAAAAAGGCAGGCAAAGGACGAGCTGACCCCGCAAATAGCTGAGAGCAAGAGGGAGGAGATGTCTGAGAAGAACGAGCAGGTAGCGCTGCTTTACAAGTGCATATCAAAACTGGAAGAATCGGAAAGAATTATCATCACTATGGTGCTGGATGAAGTGCCGTACCCCGAGATCGCCGAGATCTCGGGCATATCTGAGGGGAATCTGAGAGTGAAAATACACCGCATTAAACAAAAACTAACTGAACTGTATAACCACTATGAAAGACTTTGATCACTTGATGTCCGTTTGGCAGGGGCAGCCAAAGCAGGACCAGCTTTCGGTGGATGAGGCGCTGAAGCAGGTAAAAAAAGGTGTGCGCGGTATCAAAAGCCACCTGTACTGGGGCATTGTAGCCATTCTCATCGTCACAGGGCTTACATTTATTATAACGTTCTTCCTGGCCTTCCAATGGCTGACTTACCTGGGGCTTTTCATTATGCTCATCACCATGCTGATGTACGCTATGATGAGCATTCGTAACTACCGCCTCCTGAATAAACGCGATGCCACCATTAACCCCACCGAATATTTGCACGATTTGAAAGAATACCAGCGCAACCGCACGCGGATAAACGGCTGGTTCTACTACCTGTATGTACTGCTTATTAGTGTGGGCCTCTCGCTCTACCTGCTCGAAGTGTTGCGCCACGCATCGTTCGCGCTAAGGGCCATTGTTTACGGCTTCGACATTTTCTGGATACTCTTCCTCACCTTCTGGTACAAAAAACGCCTGTTCCGCAGCGAAGAAGAAAAACTGAACGGCATCATCGAACGGCTTGAACGGATACAGGGACAGTTTGAAGGATGAGGCTGAAAGCTAAAAGTCTAAAATTCCGGACTTTTAAACTTACCCGGATCATCCAATAAATCACATGGTTTGCTCCATAACCTCAGCCAGGTTATCCAGGTCGAATGGTTTTGCGATATAGGCGTTGGCCCCGGCTTGTTCTGCAATTGTTTTACCGTCCTTACTTGCTGAAAACGCGATGATCGGTATTTTTTCCGTCCTGGGGTTGGCTTTCAGCACCCGGATCACCTGGTCGCCCGACAATACGGGCATCCACAGATCGAGCAGTATGGCCTGGGGATCATAATTTTCTATCAATTTATATATGTTCAGACTGTTGGATTCGCTCATCACATCGTAACCATAATCTTCCATCATCATCGACAACATATCCAGTATACCAGTATCGTCGTCACATATTAAAATTCGTTTTTTAGCCATTATTAGATCTTTCTTTTAACGGAAGTGTGAAGCTAAATGTTGAGCCTTTTCCCAATTCACTTTCAACCCAGAGGGTGCCCCCATGGTTTTGAATGATCTGGTCGCATACGTACAAACCTATCCCCATACCCGGGAATCTCGTTTGTACCTCGTCGACACGATAAAACCTATCGAATATCTTGTGCTGGTCATCCTGTGATATGCCTATACCCTTGTCGGTAACCGATACCTTCAGGTAGTTGCTTACCAGCGACAGGTACACGGTGACCTGGTTACCCTCGGGCGAGTATTTGATCGCGTTACCTACCAGGTTGTTGATCACCTGCACCAGATGCGATTCATCTCCCCTGTAATGATCGACCGATTTACCTTCAATAACGATCCTATGAGTTTTTGTAGCGGTTTGCAAAGCCTCAATTGCCTCGCGCACCATCTTGTCAAAATCAAAGTTGTCCACGTGCAGTTCTATGTTACCGCTCTGTATTTTTGATACATCGAGCAGTTCGCTGATCAGCCGGTTCAGCCGCTCCACATAGATCTCCGTTTTTTTAACCGTTGTCCTGAACCGCTCGTTGGCATTTTCTGGCATAAAGCGATGCATCATCTGGATATAGCCTTTGATGGTAGTAAGGGGCGTCTTTAGCTCATGGCTGGCTATGGAAAGAAAATCATCTTTTCTTTTTTCAATGGCCCGGCGATCTGTAATGTCTTCTATCGCCAGCAATATCCTGTCCTTGTATTCACCCTCTAACTCCACCTGGTAGGCGTTCAGCAGCATCAGCTTTTTACCGATGTGCGGAAAATCATGCGATACCTCAAAATCAACCACCGGGTTGTTGGAAGGCAGCACTTTCTCCAGTAATTCCTTCAGTTTGGGTATATTCCATTGACCATTACCTAAATCGTACAGCTTTTTGCCCACCGTATCGCTTGAGGTTACTTTAAATGTTCTCAGAAAATGCTCATTGACGCTAAGCACCGTCAGGTCGTTATTCAAAACGATCAGTCCCTCCCGTACCGTTTGCAGAATACTCATCAGGTAATCCTGGCTGTCTTTCAGGCTTTGCGTGCGGGTCGCTATCTTATTTTCCATCTCGGCCTGGTGGTTCTGTATATCCATTTCAGCCTTTTTGCGGCGGGTTATATCGTTCTGTACGCCGATAAAGAATAACGCTTTATCTCCGTTCTTTTTCACCGGCGACATGTATAGCTCATTCCAGAAAAGTGTTCCGTCCTTCCGGTAGTTCCTGATCTCAATAACGCAGGGTGCTTCGTTTTGGATGGCATCGCGCAACATTCCGCGCTGTACCTGTTGCCGGTCCTCTTTTTGCAGAAAACGGCAATTACGGCCAATGATCTCCTGGCGGGTGTAGCCGGTCATTTTTTCAAAAGCCACATTGCAATAAATGATCGGGTTATCGGGCTGCTGGTTGTCTGTAATAATGATCCCCGAAATGCTGGCGTCAAGCGCCTTGAGTAATAATTCAAAGTCGCGTTGAAAATTTTCGTTGGAGAATGAGAACTCTCCGTTATGTAAATTGCTCAATTTTATTCAATTATAGGTAAATGACTAACGACTGCTTTTTGTGCATCTTAGCGATAACCTCCTTAAAAGCAATCAATTTTCATTAACGTCATTTCAAAATGATTGTTTAAACAGGATATGATTTTTTTACAAATCGACTTTTACAGATTATTTTTTGTGTACCGATCATTGCACAAATTTCAATCCCGATATTCGCGGCATGTTTACCGCAATCTCTGTCCAGCCTGCCCTTCCGTCCGACGTGGATGTGCTGCTTCTGCTGAGCCGCAAAACCTTTTACGATGCGTTTGAGCACCTGAATGATCCTGAAGATTTCGAGGCTTACACTTCCGCAGCCTTTAACCGTGAAAAGCTGCTTTCAGAGATCGAAAATCCAGATTCAGCGTTTTATTTTGCCATGCTGAACAATGAACCCGTAGGCTACATCAAGCTTAATTACCGCGGTGCACAAACCGAGTTCCGCGATGCGGATGCCGTTGAGGTGGAGCGCATTTATGTGCTTGCGACGCACCAGGGTAAAAAGATCGGCAACCGGTTGCTGGATTTTGCCATTCATAAAGCTGTTGAACAAAAACTTCGTTACATCTGGCTCGGTGTGTGGGAGCATAACCATAACGCCATGCGATTTTATGAACGCAACGGTTTTAAAACTTTTAGCAGCCACTATTTTATGGTGGGCAACGACCGGCAGACGGATATTTTGGTGCGGCTCGAGCTAAAAGCCGAAGGCTGAAAGACAAAAGCTTTTATGCACCTCTTTTGGGGTCATCTTCGTGATACTTTAGGGTCGCGGATTGCCTGACGTCATAACCATTAAACACATCAAAAAATAAACGGGAAAGAAGTATTTTAATGTCGGTAGCATCTTTAAAATTTGTCAGGTTACATTGATAAACATAAGAACGTTTATCAGCATTAAATTCAAAACCTAATCCTTTCAATGGATCAGGTATTCTATTGTCTAATATAAAATCTTCTTCATATGGTTCATACAGGTTTATACAAATCAATAAAAGAGCACCTTCTCTTGTAAATTGAAGTTCTGCATCATCATATAATGGAACAATTATTTTAAAAGTTTTGATACTACCTTCAGCAATCGCAAATAGCAGATCATCTATTTCCTGGGTGTCATTGAAAGAATTTTTTTTTTGCTTCGCTTCAAGTTCCAGTTTACGCTCTTCGATCTCCTTTGAATGTGTTTCAACCACAAATTTCCATAACCTGTGTTTTATGTCTTTAGGCTTATTCCGTAAGAATTTTCCCTGACGATTTAGCTCTTGCCGCTCATTGTGGAAAGGGTCTCTGAATGAATAAAGAATATGCAAGTGACGATTTAGCCGGAGCAGGGCCTCAGAATGATGATAGGCAATTAAGTGATCATGCTCCCAAGCGCTTTGCTTTATCATTCTTTGCAGCGCCTTCTTTTCAGTCTCGAAGGCATCGATGACAAGGTCCAGGTCATTTTTCATCATGATAAAAATAACAAATACTTTTCGCCTTTCACCTTTATCCTTTCACCTTTTAGCTTTCACCTCAAAATCACTCCCGCATAAACGGGTTAAAATTCCTGGTGCCGATCTCCATGCCTGCCGCGCGGCATACGGTTTTATCGCCGAACTTAAAATTGATCTTATCCATCGCCTGGTACAGGCTGATCCGCCGTTCGTTATCCTCGAACAGGTTGATCTGGTAACTGCCCGTACATAGCTGGCTCAGCCGTACGCCGATGAGCCTGACGGGCCTGTTACGTTCCCAGGCTTTTGTGAGCAGGTTGCGGATTCCGGGTATCAGGATGTGCTCGGCGGCTGTCAGGTTGATCTTTTCCTGCTGGGTATGCGTCTCGAAGTTGGCATAGCGTATCTTGATGGCCAGGCACGAGGCCAGCTTATTCTCCCGCCGCAGCTTACCCGCCAGTTCTTCGGTCATCGATGTCAGTACACTTTCCAGCTTGCGCCTGTCGTTTACGTTATGGCTAAAAGTACATTCCGTCGATATGGATTTGCGGTCCGAGTGCGGCACGATCTCGCCCTGGTCTATCCCCCTCGCCTTTTCCCATATCCAAAGCCCGTTCCTGCCGAAAACCGTTTTCAGAAAACGCAGGTCGGCCCGCTGCAGATCGGCTATTTTCTCTATGCCGTAATCGTAAAACCGTTTACAGGTGCTCTCGCCAAGTCCGGGTATGGCCGATATGGGCTGCGGAGCCAGGAACTCCATTTCCCGGCCATGAGGTATAAAAAGCTGCCCGTTGGGTTTGGCCCTGTTCGTGGCCATTTTGGCTACGGTCCGGCCCGATGCCAGTCCGAAAGATATAGGCAGTTGCGTTTCCCGGATGATACGCTGCCGTACCGATGTGGCCAGCTCATACGGATCAAAAAAACGGTCGGTGCCCGTCAGGTCGATATAAAACTCATCCACCGAGGCTTTCTGGTACAGCGGTACCATTTCATCGATGATCTTCGTCACCTTACGCGACTCCTCCGAATAGCGGGCATGATTGCCGCGCACGCTGATGGCATGCGGACAAAGTTTGAACGCATCGCGCGAGGACATGCCAGAGTGTACCCCGTACCTGCGTGCCTCGTAGCTGCATGATGCCACCACGCCCCGCTGTGCATTACCCCCGATAATGACCGCCTTACCAATAAGCGACGGATCATCCTTGCGTTCAACCGATACGAAGAACGAATCGAGATCGATATGCATGATATATCGTTTAGCGCTCATGCAACAAAATTGCTAAATAATTTGGATTATTACTAATTTTTTTAGCATATTTAATGCCCCAACATACTGGTTATGAAACGTGAAACAGAATATTTTATCGTGATCGCTCCACCCGGTCCCGTGTGCGACTATGTGAAGCAGTTGAAGAACTTTTGTAAAAGGAATATCGGAAGTTTTTACAGCGCGGGTTCCAGGGCGCATATCTCATTCGGGAAATTCATTGATGAAGAGAATAGTCCGGGGCAAATGTCGGGTATCATGCGGCAATGCCTGCATTTGATGGAAAAAGGTATCAGCCGGATACCGCCCTGCAACATCATGATTGATGGTTTTAGGTTTTTCGATCACGGCCCCAGGTTCAAAACCATTTATGCCGCCGTTAAGCTAGATGAAAAAACGCTGGACTGGTTCAATGCGGTCGGTGAACAGTTGCTGATCGACAGGGATATTACGCCGCATATCACTATTGCCCGCAAGATACCGGTGGAATCTTTCAACGTATTGTGGCCGCATTTTAAGGACTTGAAATTCAAAGAATCTTTCAGTC
>DASZWG010000117.1:0-8563 GCA_035546675.1 Mucilaginibacter sp.
TTGTGGGTATAAGTAATATCCGTAAACGTCACGGTATTACTCATGCCCGTCGGCGATTGCGCCATGAAACCCAGGTGCAGCGGCCCTTTGGCATTGAACTGTAAATGCCTGACGAGGAACCAATGTTTGCCGTCCGACCCAAAATAAAGCGTGATCACATTATCTGCCTTACATATCTTGTAGTATACCTTGTCGCCGCTGACGGGAGCTGAATTGCAATCATCCGAGATATCGTTGGTTACCACGCTCACCACACGGTGCTGCCCGGTATAGTCTTTCTCAAAACAGAACTTGATCCAGTGCAGCTTATCGGCCTTCAGCACAATGGCGCCGCCGTCCCATTTGCTGTTAAAATGGTGTTCGATGCAGGCTGTCAGCACGAAATTATCATCCGGGGTAAAGAAGAGTTTCGGGGCATTATCGGTATTATAAGTTACGTTCGGGTCGCGGAACATATCCGTTTTGGGGCCGGCTTCGATTATGATCGCTTTGGGCAATATGTTGTAGCTTAAAGGCTTGTTCTCCCATGATAACGGAAAAGGAATTCCGGCAAATTTCAGGCTTGCCTGTGCCTGTACAGCAATGCCCGAAGCAAGCAGCAAAACAGTAGTTAGAAACTTTTTCATGATCAAATTTTATCCGATTTTAATATAAATGTAAACCATTTTGCCCAACTTTATCCCTCATACAACCACTTATAAAAACTATTATTATGAAAAAAATCGGTATTTTAGGTTCAGGTGAGGTTGCCAAAACGCTTGCGTCGGGCTTTATCAAGTATGGTTATAAAGTATGCCTCGGTACGGGGCATCCCAAAAAACTGGCCCAATGGCATTCCAAACACAAGGATACTGCTTCCATTGGTTCTTTTGACGACGCAGCCGAATTTGGCGACATCGTGGTGCTTGCTGTAAAAGGTGATGCAGCGCTGAAAGTGCTGGATATGGTAGACGAAACCAGCATCAGCGGAAAAACCGTGATCGACACCACTAATCCCGTCGAACCCGCACCTCCGGTAAACGGCGTATTGAAATTCTTCACATCCATGAACCAATCGCTGATGGAAGTGATGCAGAAAACTTACCCCAATATCAATTTTGTGAAGGCTTATAACAGCGTCGGCGCTGCGCTGATGGTCAACCCCAACTTTGGCGGCATTAAACCTTCTATGTTCATTTGCGGAAACAGCGACGAGGCTAAAAAAGAAGTTACGGAGATCAACACCCTGTTTGGCTTCGATACCGAAGATATGGGAACAGTTGAGGCAGCCAGGGCAATCGAACCGCTTTGTATATTGTGGTGTATTCCCGGGTTCAACGCTAATCAATGGACAGGGCATGCATTTAAGCTGCTCAGGAAGTGATGCACCGGCAAAAAGTGCCGTCAGAAATCTGACCAAATTTCCTTTCGCACCAATTTTATTTGTTGGCTCATTTTGGCACTTGCAAATTATTGCAGAATTACTACTTTTATAAATAATTTAAAAAGTTGCCCGCCGCAACCCGGAAATCCCGCCATAACCTAAATTATTACATGGAAGTAAAACCTAAAAGCGTGAAAAGTACGCAGCTAAAAAATATGATCGTCAAAAGGCTTTACTTTGATAAAGCCTTATCGTGTGCCGAACTGAGCGATTTGTTTGACCGGAGTATCCCATCGATCGCAAAAGCTCTGAATGAACTGATGGAGGAAGGTTTTGTGGTGGAACAGGGCTATGCGCCATCGAGCGGCGGCAGGCGGCCCCTGCTTTATTCGGTAAAACCCGACGCAATGTACATCCTGGCCATTGCCATGGACCAGCTTTCTACGCGGATACAGCTGCTCGACCTTTTTAATCACCCGGTTGCTGATGCACTTACACTCGACCTGCGACTGCAAAACAATCCCGAAGCGCTGAACCTGCTGGTTAAAAACATCAACAGATACATCAGCAAAGCGCCTATATCGAAAGAAAAGATCGCCGGGATAGGCATAGGCATGCCCGGTTTTGTGAATGTGATCGAAGGTGTTAATTATACTTATCTCGATGCCAGCGGCAAGAGCCTGGTTTGCTACCTGCGCGATGCTACGGGTTTACCGGTTTATATCGATAACGACTCCAGCCTGATAGCGCTTGCCGAGCAAAAGTTCGGCATTGCCAAATCGCAAAAGGATGTAATGGTGGTAAACGTTGGCTGGGGCATCGGCTTAGGGATGATCGTTAAGGGCGAGATATACCGCGGGCACAACGGGCTGGCCGGTGAGTTGAGTCACATCCCGCTTTCGGACGACGATACCTTGTGTACCTGCGGTAAACGCGGCTGCCTCGAAACCGCTGCATCCATGTATGTGGTAGCCGAAAAAGCTATTGAGGGAATTAAAAGCGGCAGGGTTACCAGCTTGAAATCCGATGACGATGAGCCATCCAAAGCGCTGGGCGACGCCATCATGGATGCAGCATCGCACGGCGACCAGTTTGCTATCGAACTGTTAAGCGATGCGGGTTATAAAATCGGCAAGGCGCTTGCCATCCTGATCCATATCATGAACCCGAAAACCATCGTACTGAGCGGCCGCGGGGCGCGGGCGGGTAAGATACTGATGGCGCCCATCCAGCAGGCCCTGCACAAATATTGTATACCGCGCCTGGCCGAAAGCACTGAACTGATCATATCCGACCTCGGTTTCGATGCCGAACTGATCGGCGCTGCTGTACTAATGATGGAAAATTTTGATAAGGAAGTGAAAAATCCGGTGGTTATGGCTTAAGCCCGTATCATTCCAGGCTCGGCTATGCTATCCGCAAAGGTGTTTTCTTAATCATAACAACGCTTTCAGCTCACCAAACTCGCCGATTGTGGCGATCATACCCTCATCCACCCGGCCGAAACCATAAGATGCGTAAATAAAAGGCACGCCTGCTTTGGCCGCCGAATCACGGTCGCCGGTAGTATCACCCACGTATACCGGGGTCTTCAATTGATGATCGTTAATAATATCCCTGATGTTTTCGGCTTTGGGCTGGCCCTTAGTTCCATAGCATTGGTGCCCAGCAAAATATTCAGCCACCGGACAGTGATCCAGGAAGGTTTCGATGTAACCGCTTTGGCAGTTGCTGACAATAAACAGCCTGTATTGATCTGCAAGGTACCTGATCGTACCGGCTAATTCCGGGTACAAGTCACCACCCCTTGCTTCCAGCGTATCGATCTCGCTTTTGGCGCAAATAGCCTTGAACTCGTTGCGCCGCTGCACATCCAGGTCGGGTAAAAGCAATTCAAATATCAGGTCGTAAGCCATTCCGGTTACCGAACGTACACGCTCCACCGTGATATTTTCGGTCACGTAATCCACCTGTTTGCGGGCTTCTTCCCAGGCGACAGCCACGTTGCGGGTAGAGTCCCAGAGTGTACCGTCAAGGTCGAAAATGATACTGTCGAATTTATTTTTAAGGGTTTGGCCGTTGAGTTGCATGGCCGCAAAAATAGGAGATTTGATCAAATTTTTGTTTTGCAAAGCAGGAAGCAAAAAATAAAAAGGCCCCTTAGCGGGGCCTTTTATCAGCAATTACTTACAGCAACTGCTTGTACATGGCATTTTCGGGCAGTCGGCCTTATCCGGGCATGATGCCGGATCGGGACAATTTACCGTTTTACCATCTTTAGTGCATTTACCCGATGCACAGGTATTTTCCTGTTTTGCCTTTTTAGGGGCGTTTTTATCAACGGGACCATTTGCAAATACGGTTGCGCCGGCCAATAAAAGGGCCAGTACGCCTAAGCTTATTTTTTTCATTTTTAATGAATTTTAAAGTTTTAAAAAATTGAATTATCCTGGCGTTCAGAGTGATTTACAGATCAGGATAACAGCTCGGGCGGGCGCCAGCAATCTGAAAGATAGTTGGAAATGATATTTTCGTCGGTTGCCGGTTTCAATTTTTTGCTGAGCACGTATACCGGGCTCGATAAATTAGGCAAAGGGATCCTGTAAGCCAGTGAAACACCGCAGGGTACAAACGGGTTGCAGAAATCGCGGTTGCAGGCGGTATTTTGAGACGGAGCCGGTGCTTTACCCTGATGCTTTGCTCTTTCGCGGCAACACATTCCGCGGGCATGACATTTGCCCGGTTTGCTCTGAGCGGAAGACCCCATATGGGCAAACGGCTGCACCATGAGCATACCGAAATACAGCACCAATATGGAAGCTACGAGTTTCACAGCTCAAATATAAGCTTTGACGATCCTCAATTAAACGATCAAACAATTTTTTCTTTCTTTCCCGAATCCAGGCTCCGGTAAATGGCATCGACCACCTTCATATCCTTCAGGCCTTCTTCGCCGGGCACGCGCGATCTCCGGTTCAGCCGTACACATTCGGCAAAATCGTCCATCTGTGCCGCCTGCTGAATGATATTCGGGATATTCATCGGACCCTTGGGCGTATAACCGTCCAGCTCGCCGTAACCGTAGGCAGGTTCCAGCCCGAATTTGCCTCGTTCGGCCTCAACATGCAGATAACTCCAGTCGTGGTTATAGCTCGATTTCCCGGTCGTCATAAACCCTCCCGGAAATTCCAGTTCCCAGTACACGGTCTCGTCCACATCTTTAAATAATTCGGGCCGGGTCTTTTCCTGCCGGGCTTTAACGGCCACAGGCTCCTGACCCAGCGTATAACGCGCTCCCTGGATCGAGTAAATACCCATGTCCATCAGTCCGCCGCCGCCGGCAAGCGCCTTTTTCAGCCGCCAGGCGTTGGGGTCGCCGTTATAGGTAAAGCCATTGCCTGTGTCGATAGCAGTTACCTTACCATAAACCTGCTTTTGCCCCAGCCGCATGATCTCCACGTTATGCGGCTCAAAATGAAGCCGGTACCCGATGGACAGTAGCCTGTCTGCCTTTTTGCAGGCCACTATCATCTCTTCGCATTCTTTCGAATTCAGCGCCATCGGTTTTTCACAGATCACGTGCTTGCCCGCCTGCGCCGCGCGGATGGTGTATTCCTTATGCATAAAGACCGGCAGCACCACATAAATGATATCGATATCCGGGTTATCCATTATTTTGTCGAAGGTTTGGTAGTTATAGATATTCTTTTCCGGGATGTTATACCGCTTCGACCAGTCGTCGGCTTTATAAGGGTGCCCAGTCACAATACCTGCGAGGTAACAATTTTTGGTGTGTTGCAAAGCCGGACCCAACTGTCCGTTGCTGTAATTACCCAAACCCACCAGGGCTATGCCTAATTTTTTACCTTTTTTGGGTGTGAAGGCGGATAAAGTATTACCAAATGTAAGTGCACCCAGGCCCAATGAACTTACCCGCAGAAAATCGCGGCGCGAAAAAGGATGAGATGTTTTCATGACGAAGAAGACTTTGTATAAAATTAAGCCTTTCGCAGCTACATTAACAACAAAAATCAGCTTCAGCTTACTTCTGCTGCTCCAGCCTTTCGCGGTATATCCTGATCGCCCGGATGATCGAATAAACGATCTGGGCCTGCCCCTTTACTGAATTTAGGTAAGCTTCGTCTTTGGGGTTATTAATAAAACCCGTTTCGATCAGTACCGCCGGCATGGCGCTTTGCTGCAATACCAGCACCCCCTGCTCCTTCACGCCATAGCTGTGCCGGCCGTTCACTTTGGTAAACTGATGGTTCAGCAGATCGGCAAAAAGGATACACTGCCTGCGATATTTTTGCTGAAAAGCCCTCAGCACGATCGCATTTACCGCAGAATTTTCGCCGTAGCCGTTGTAGCGTTTCTGGTAATTTTTTTCAATAAAAATGGAAGCATTCTCACGTATGGCTTCCAGTTGCTCTTCCTGGCGGTGATAACCATAAACCAGCAGCAGCACTCCCCTTTCGCTGGTTACCCTTTGCGGCGACGAGTTGCAATGGATAGAAATAAACAGGTCGCCTTTATTTTCAGCCGCGATATCGTCGCGGCGGTGCAGTTCGACAAACTCGTCAGTACTGCGCGTCATAACCACTTTTAACGAGGGCATTTGTTCCCTTAAAGCAGTCCGCAGTCTTTTGGCGATGGCCAGGGTTACATTTTTCTCTCTGGAATATGCTCCGTGCGCACCGGGGTCCTTACCTCCGTGACCTGCATCGATAATGATCGTATGGAATTTGAATACCGGCGCTGATAGTTTATGCACCGCCCGGGTAGTATGATGGGTTACAGGATGTGTAGTGTGATGTGTTTTTTTACCGGATTGCGCGAATACGCGGGATGAAAAGGATAAGGAGACAAAAATTAACAGCAGAAGTTTAGAAAAGTATTTACAGATCATAGAAAAATCAAGGCAGGGGTATTGAGTTTTATCTTATTAAATGTTATTTATTTGTTTTTGTTTGGTTTTCAGATAACGCGGATCAGATCATTGCCCGTCCGTTCCTCAAGCCATCCGAAGGCCGTTATATTTTGTTCCGGGATACCGTTTTGGCGCAGGATGGATTCAAACTCCCGCTGATGATCCTGCTCAACAGCGATCAAAAGCCCGCCGCTGGTTTGCGGGTCGGCAAGAATATGTTTTTGTTCATCCGTAACCGGCCCGATCTTATGCCCGTAACTTGCCCAGTTACGGTTGGTGCCTCCGGGTAAGCTGCCCTGCGCCAGGTACCGGTCAAGTATACCGATCTTTGGCACCTTATCAAACCCGATCACCGCCTGCAAGTTGCTGCCTTCGCACATCTCAGTCAAATGACCCAGTAAACCAAAACCGGTTACATCCGTCATGGCTTTAACATAGCCCAGGTTACCCAACTGCTCCCCTATGCTGTTCAGTTTCACCATGCTCTCAAACGCGATATGTGCATGTTCCGGTTTTAAGATGCCCCTTTTTTGCGCTGTGGTCAAAATGCCTACACCCAGGGCTTTGGTCAGGTATAGGCAGCAACCAGTAGTGGCTGTGGAATTCTGTTTAAGGTTTTTGATCTCAACAAGACCATTCACCGCCAAACCGAACACCGGTTCAGGGCAATCGATGCTGTGCCCTCCCGCCAGGCTGATGCCCGCTTCTGCGCAAACGGCCCTCGCTCCTTCCAGCACGCTTTGTGCAACCTCGGGCGGCAATTTATCAACGGGCCAGCCCAATATGGCAATAGCCAGGATCGGTTTGCCGCCCATCGCGTACACGTCGCTAATAGCATTAGCCGATGCCACACGACCAAAGTCATAGGCGTCATCCACGATCGGCATAAAAAAATCGGTGGTCGAGATCAGCGCCGTGCCATTACCTAAATCATAAACTGCGGCGTCGTCACGCTTGTCATTACCCACCAAAAGCCGCGCATCGGCGCCGTACTGCACCGGACTATGGAGCATTTTATCCAGTACAGCCGGACTGATCTTACAGCCGCAGCCGGCGCCATGTGAGTATTGCGTAAGTTTAATTTCTTCTGTTAGCATAGTTCTATACCGGCGTGTGCGTAACCATCACTTTGTAAGAATAGTCCCGGATCTTTTTGGCATTTTCCAGCGCATTACTGCCATCACAATCTATCGTATGCATGTTTTCAGCCGAACGTTTGCTTAACCCGAGGCGATAAGTTTTATCATAATACACTAAAACCAGGCGGATGAAATCGGCCATACGGTTTTCGCTGATCGCAAGAATGGCTTTTTGCGTTTGCTCGGGTCCCAGGCGTTTCCATATCCGTTGCGTGCACTCAGCCAGGAAATCTTTATCCAGTTTCCCATATTCCTCAACTAAGTATTTGACGCGCTCTTCAGCGCCGATATTAACGCTGACCAGTTGCGCTTCGCGCATTTGCCGCCACAACCCGTTTGGGATAAATCTCTTCCCGATAGTGATACTTTCGTCCTCCAGCCAGACAGGTTTTTCAGGATCGGCCCGGTGTAGTTGCGCCGCCAGCTCATTCTCAAACTGCTCCTGCGTAGGCTGCACTAAGCAGTTCATGCTGCCGTATGTTGAACCCCGGTGCTGAGCTAACTCCTCCAGGTCAATAACCTGCTCGCCTAATTCCTTTAGCCGGTGCAATATCAGCGTTTTGCCCGATCCGGTCATGCCACCCAAAACCAGCAGGTTGTACTTTTTTTCAAACCGGCTGAGCGCCCAGCGGCGGTATTTTTTGTAACCACCTTCGAGCAGGTAAACATCGAAACCGTACAGGTCGAGCGCCCAGGCCATGGCCCCGCTGCGCATGCCGCCCCGCCAGCAATGGAGGGCTATCTTTTTGCCGGGCGCAATCTCAAGCGCTTTTTTAATGAACCCCGACCACTTGGGACCGGTCAGATCGAAACCCAGCAGGATGGCCTGCTCCCTTCCCTGCTGCTTATAAGTGGTACCCACCTGTACACGTTCTTCGTTGCTGAACAGCGGGATATTATGCGCCCCGGCAATATGCCCCTGCGCAAATTCCGCAGGCGTGCGCACATCGGCAACGGGAATTGTAACATCCAGTTCAACAAAGTCTTCTATGCAAAGCGTCCTGATCATCGTGCGGGGTTGCCGCACAAAAATAACAGATTTATATTTGGATAGCGACCCCGAAGGTCATTCGTTATGCAGCGTTATTTCTCCGTCTCTTTCAGCAGGAAGTCTAATGCGTCTTTATCCGG
>DASZWG010000118.1:0-3803 GCA_035546675.1 Mucilaginibacter sp.
ATTCCGGCTTTCGATGATTATGAAAAACACCTCGGCAAAACAGGGTATAACGCCGGGATTATCAGCTTCGGACGGGTAATCGAAGAAGGCCGGGCGATATTTCCGCAATACCTGGATAAGATCAGCATAGCCCGCGAAGCCATACTGCCATCCGACCTCTCGTGCCTTATTTACACATCGGGCACCACAGGTACGCCAAAAGGCGTAATGCTTACTCACCATAATTTAGTAGAGAACGTACGCGTATCGCTGATACAAATACCGGTGATCGAAACCAACGACCTGTTCCTGTCGTTCCTGCCGCTGTCACACGTTTTCGAGCGAACCGCTACTTACCATATTTGCCTGGCCGCAGGCTGCCAGATCGCCTTTGCACAAAGCCTTGAACTACTGGCGAAGAACATGGCCGAGGTAAGACCTACTGTAATGAACTGTGTGCCCCGCCTGCTCGAACGCATTCATGACCGCGCCATGAAGAACGGCACTTCGGCCGGAGGAGCAAAAGCGAAGATATTTTTATGGTCGCTGAAGATAGGCCGCAAGTACCGTCTGACCCTGGAAGCGGGCAAAAAACCAGGTCTTGTGCTGCGCAGGCAGCATAAGATAGCCGAGAAACTGGTATTTAGTAAGATCAAGGAACGCACAGGCGGGAGACTAAGATTCATGATCTCAGGCGGAGGCGCTTTGCCGCGTAATATCGGCGAGTTCTTTGGCGACCTGGGCATCAAAATACTGGAAGGCTTCGGGCTGACCGAAACATCGCCAGTAATGGCTGTTACCGAAAACGACCGCATTGTATATGGAACCGTGGGACGTATCATACCGGGGATCGATGTGGCCATACAGAACGTAGATACCAAAGAGATTTACACCATACAAACACACGAGAGCTTTAAGCCTGATTTTGAGTCGGAAGAAGGTGAGATCGTTGTTCGCGGGCATTGCGTCATGAAAGGTTACTGGAACAAACCCGAAGAAACGGCTGCGGTGATCGACCCGGAAGGCTGGTTCCACACCGGTGATATTGGCCGCTTTTTTAAGGGCAACCTGCAGATCACCGACCGGCTGAAAAACATGCTGGTCAACTCGTTCGGTAAAAATGTGTACCCTACCCCGGTTGAGAATACTTATCTCAAAAGTCCGCGCATCGAACAGGTGTTCCTGATAGGCGATAAGCGCGAATATATTACGGCTATTATCGTCCCGGCAAAAGATGCGCTTCAGGAAACATTTAAACTGGATGATGCCTTCTTTGAAACACCAAAGCTTTTTATTGAGGACAAAGAGATCACCGACTGGATAGGTCAGGATATTAAAAGACTATCCGGTGAGCTGGCCAAGTTTGAACGCATCAAGAATTTTAAGGTGAAGCGCAAGCCCTTCAGCATGGACGAAGGCGAGATAACCCCGACAATGAAGGCCAAACGCAAGGTGATCGAAAGGAAATACGCTGCTGATATCGACGAAATGTACCTGCAGGAAACAGAGGCGGACTGACCGGTTATTGCTGCGGTTGAAATTTCCAGACCTCGTTAAAAGTCTGCGACACCGTCGGCGTTGCACCCAAACCAATATATCCTGTATTGCCTATAGCAAATGCCGCCCCCATTATACGCGGCTGCCCTGGGAAATTGGCCACCCGGCTCCACTGATCGGTTTCTGTATTATACTTCCAGAAAGCGGTCGAATTAGATCCGAAGCCGACGTATTCATCAGTGCCGATCATAAAATACATTGGCCAGATTTCCTGATATTTACCAGTAAAAGCGGCCTTTTGCGTCCACTTATTTAGTGAGGGGTCATACTGCCAAAGGTCATAGGTCAAAACATTTGAATGATTAAGACCCAATCCCACATAGCCGCTGCCGTTTGCTGTAAAGCTCACATCGCCATAATAGCCTACCCCCGGGTAATCTGCAGCCTGCGACCATGAATTAGTGCCCGGATCATATTTCCACATATCAAAATAAACCCGATCAGAATTCCATGTCGCACCGGCTCCCACATAACCCTGGTTGTTAAGCGCAAATCCAAATGAACCGTACCTGGCGCCGCCGGGAAAATCAGTTATTCTTGTCCAGGTGTCATTTGACGGATCGTAAGCATAAAAATCAGTATGCTGAACACTCCCGCTGGCCTGGTCATATCCATACCCCAGGCCCACATACGCCTTGCCATTGATCGTAAATCCCGACAGGAATTGCATTCCCATTCCGGGGTAACTGGCTTTTTGCGTCCATTTATCGGTAGAAGGGTCGTATTCCCACATGGCACTCAACTGATCACCGCCAACCAAGTAACCTTTGCCGTTAAGGGTAAAAGAAAACGAGCCATCCGTAGCACTACCGGAAAAAGGCGAAAGCTGTGTCCAGATGCCGGGATATTTTACAGAATCCTGGCTGGTCTTCGGGGTTACATGCACCCCTTTGCCGCACGATCCGAATATCAGCAGTAAAACCGGAAGGAAGTATAATAAGCGTTTCACGGGCTAAAGGTTTTATAATTACCAATTTAGGCTAAAAAATCATACTTGTCAATAGTTAATTAATAACCAGCGGGTCGAGCCCTCTTCGGGATTATCACGATCGTCAATCTAACCAGGCGAAATCATGCGCAGCCCTCGCCTCATATCTCAAATATCACATCTCATATACAAAAAATCCCTATTTTTGCAGCCTTATTATAAACTATGAGCACTGTATTATCCGAACAGGAGATCATTCGCCGCGAATCGTTACAACAGCTTCGGGAACTGGGCATCAACCCCTATCCCGCAGAAGCTTTTACGGTAACAGCATTCGCCAAGGATATTCAAGATAATTTTAATCCCAACGCGACTGAAGCGTACCAGGGTATTACCCTGGCCGGCCGCATCATGAGCCGCCGTATAATGGGCAGCGCGTCATTCGCCGAGTTGCAGGACTCGACCGGCCGCATCCAGATCTACCTTAAACGCGATGATATTTGCCCCGGCGAGGATAAAACGCTGTACAATACCGTATTTAAAAAGCTGCTGGATATCGGCGACTATATCGGTATTAAGGGATACGCTTTCATCACACAAACCGGCGAAACCTCGGTGCATGTGCAGGAGATGACGCTGCTGTCCAAATCGATCAAACCGCTGCCGGTGGTTAAACGCGATGAGGAAGGTAATATTCACGACGGGTTTACTGATCCGGAGCTGCGTTACCGCCAGCGTTATGTCGACCTGACCGTAAACCCGGAATTCAAACAGATATTTCTCAACCGCACCAAAGTGATCGGCTCGATGCGCGATTATTTTAACCGGCAGGGATGGATGGAAGTTGAAACCCCCATCCTGCAACCCGTGCACGGCGGTGCTGCGGCGCGGCCGTTTAAAACGCATCACAACACGCTGGATATGGATCTTTTCCTGCGTATTGCGAATGAACTGTACCTGAAAAGGCTAATCGTTGCGGGATTTGACGGAGTGTACGAGTTCGGCAAGATGTTTCGTAATGAGGGTATGGACCGCACGCACAACCCGGAATTTACGTCGGTTGAGATCTATATCGCTTACAAGGATTATATCTGGATGATGGAAATGGTGGAAAACTGTCTGGAAGAAGTGGTGCGCGCCGTACATGGCGTAGCCGCCGTTCAGGTAGGCGACAATGAGATCAGCTTTGCCGGGCCCTACGAGAGATTGACTATGTACGAATCGATCCATAAATATACAGGCATCGATGTTTCGGAAATGGACGAAAACGGATTAAGAAAAGTTTGCCGCGATCTGCATATCGAAATAGACGATACGATGGGCAAGGGTAAGCTGATTG
>DASZWG010000119.1:0-11444 GCA_035546675.1 Mucilaginibacter sp.
AGCGTACCGGACTTTTTGTTGTTGATCAGGTTTTGTATCCTGCCCAGCCGTTTAATGATCAGCGGTAATTGTTCGCTTTCCTGCGTGGTGTCCAGTCCATCAGCGAGGCTGTTGTTGATCTGCTTAAAAGTGGTGGTATACTGTTCTAAATTCTGAAGCAGGCTGCCGATGGAGGTATCGCCTTTGCTTAATGCCCTGTAAACAGAATCGCGGGAACGAATTTCTATTCTTTCTGTTTCCCTGAGCGATCTCGGCCTTTTCTTTTTAGCAGCCTGGGCAAAACAATTGCTGAATGAAAAAGCGGAAATCATGAACAAACAGGCGGCCGCAATTATCAATGTTTTACGCATAGATGGAATGAGCGTTAAGTCAGAGCAATTTACGAAACAAAATTATCCGTTCAATATATTTTCAATGGCCAGGCGGTATGAATCAAATCCGAACCCCGCGATCACCCCCCTGCAATTGGCCGCAAGCAGGGACTTATGCCTGAACTCCTCCCGCTTGTACACGTTGGATATGTGAACTTCGGTAACCGGCGTTTGCACGGCAGCTATGGCATCGCCTATGGCAACCGATGTATGAGTATAAGCGCCTGCATTGATAACGATGCCGTCATAGCTAAATCCCACTTCGTGAATCTTGTTGATGATCTCACCCTCAACATTGCTCTGAAAATATTCGATGGTTGTTCCCGGATATTTCTTATGTAACTGATTGAGGTATTCTTCAAATCCTTTGTCGCCGTAAATGGATTTTTCGCGTATACCGAGCAGGTTTAAATTAGGGCCGTTTATAATTTGTATCTTCATTACCTCAAACTTAGCTATAAAAATGAATTAGCACGAATGACGCAAATTAATATAACACGAATTTCACGGATGAATTCGCATGAAGAATACGGATTTTGCAAAGTGACAAGGATGAAATTGGTATAATTCGTCCGAATTCGTGTAATTCGTGCTCTTATCTCTTAAATTAATTCAATTGGACTGGGTAACTGCAATAAAAGGTTTCAGGGCATATCTCAAGCTCGAAAAAGGGCTTTCGGATAATTCCATAAATGCTTACAGTAATGATATAGATAAACTAAATCAATATGCTGATATACAAGAAAATAAAATTAAACCAAATGATTTTGACCTGCATCATTTAAGGCATTTTATTACCTGGGTGAATGAACTGGGGATGCTGCCTTCCTCTCAGGCACGGGTATTGTCGGGTATAAAAGCATTCTATAAGTATTTACTGGTTGAGGACCTGATGAAAACTGATCCTGCCGAATTGCTCGAGGCCCCCAAAAAACAACGAAAATTACCGGTCACATTGAGCTACCAGGATATCGAACGCCTTATCGGGGCTATCGATCTTTCAAAACCTGAGGGGCCGCGCAATAAGGCCATACTGGAAGTACTCTACAGTTGCGGTTTACGCGTTTCCGAACTAACCGAACTTAAATTATCTAACTTGTACCTGGACATTGAATTCATCAAAGTATTAGGCAAGGGCAGCAAGGAAAGGCTCGTACCTATCGGTAATGAGGCGATCACAGCGTTGAAAATATGGATCGAACAGGTACGGGTGCACATTCCGGTCAAAAAGGGCGAAGAGGACATGGTATTTCTGAATCGCCGCGGTTCGCGTCTTAGCAGGGTTTATGTGTTTATGCTGATCAAACAACTGGCAGAAAGCGCGGGAATTAAGAAAGCGATCAGTCCGCATACATTGCGGCATTCTTTTGCGACGCACCTGGTTGAGGGCGGCGCTGACCTGCGTGCAGTACAGGAAATGCTGGGGCATGAAAGTATTACTACGACCGAGATCTATACCCACTTAGACAGGGAGTATTTGAAAGAAGTAATTACATCTTACCACCCGAGGAATTAAGGCTTTACAGCCTTTATCATCCTGTTCTTGTCGCTGATATCTTTCCTTAACTCAATGTTTATGAATCGTTTATTTACAAGTAATTCAACTATTTGTTCACCATAGCTTTCGTTGATCTCGAAGAATAAAAGACCCACGTTAACGAGATTTTTAAAAGCAAAATCAGCGATCGATCTGTAAAAGATCAGCGGATCATCTTCGGGTACGAATAAAGCAGTATGCGGTTCAAACTCCGTTACATTAATATGCATGTGGCTTCTGTCTTCCGTGGTGACATAAGGCGGATTGGAAACAATGATGTTGAAGCCCGAAGTCTGAAGTCCGGGGTTAGAAGAAGCTATATTTAAAATATCGGCTTTAATGAAATTAACTTCAGCCTTATTCAGCTCGGCATTTTCTTGAGCTGTTTGTAAAGCTTCTGGCGAAACGTCTATTGCAGAAACTGAAGTTTCCGGGAGATTTTTTTTCAGGCTGACGGCAATGCACCCGCTTCCTGTTCCGATATCCAGGATGTTGCCTTTCTTTATCTGTATTTTATTCGCTGAATCAATTACCCAGCTGACAAGCTCTTCCGTTTCAGGGCGGGGAATGAGCACCGAGGGGTTTACTTTAAATGTGAGTCCGTAAAATTCAGCGTGACCGATGATATATTGAATGGGTTTACCGCTTTTAAGCTCATCGAGCATTTTGCCAATGAGCTCAACATTCTCATTTGTTAATTCCTGTTCCGTGAAAGCCCTGGCCATTGCCGTTGAAATACCGGTTACTTCATTAAGTACAATTGCGCACAACGAATCGGTTTCTGGTGCGTCATATAACACAGACAGCTCTTTGCGGAAGCTTGCCGAGACGTCTCTGACGGTTTGCATGGGACAAAGAAACATAAAAGCTACATTTGCACCATGTCCCCGCACGAAAAATATATGCGCCGATGCCTTGAGCTTGCTGCTTTAGGTATGGGCAGCGTTAGCCCCAACCCAATGGTAGGGGCAGTGATCGTTCATGAGGACAGGATCATCGGCGAGGGATATCACCGCCAATACGGGCAGGCCCATGCCGAAGTGAATGCGGTGAACCGGGTATTGGATCGATTTGAAAATGCTGAAGAGCTATTGCGTGCATCAACCATTTATGTATCGCTTGAGCCTTGTGCGCATTATGGGAAAACCCCGCCATGCGCCGATCTGATCATCAGGCATCAAATCCCGAGTGTCGTGGTTGGCTGCCGCGATCCATTTGAACAGGTAAACGGCAAAGGGATAGAAAAGCTGCAGGGTGCGGGTATTGATGTCGTCAGCGGTGTATTAGAGAACGGGTGCAGATGGCTAAACCGCCGTTTCTTTACACGGGTTGAGGAAAAGAGGCCTTACGTTATTCTGAAATGGGCGCAAACGGCAGATGGCTTTTTTGCCCCCGAAGATGGCAGACAGTACTGGATAACCGGTCCGGAATCGCGCAGGCTGGTGCACAAATGGCGAAGCGAGGAGGATGCTGTGCTGGTCGGGAAAAGAACGGCCGCGAGCGATAACCCGCGCCTGGATGTGCGGTATTGGCAGGGTTCATCGCCAAAAAGAGTAGTGATTGACCGCCGGCTTGAACTGGGGCGCGATTTAAACCTGTTCGACCAAAGTGCAGAAACATTGATATTCAACGAGATAAAAACCGATATTGACGGCAGGATTAAGTATATTGCACTGGAGGACTTTGAGCGTTTTGTGCCGCAGTACATCCTGTACCAGCTTTACCTGCAGGATATACAGTCGGTTATTATCGAAGGCGGCGCAAAAACACTGGCATCTTTTATCGAAGCCGGGTTATGGGATGAAGCACGGATATTCACAGGTGAAGCTGTGTTTAAAAAAGGCATAAAAGCGCCTGAGATAAACGGGACAAAAGCCGATTGCGTGATATTAGGTAAGGATAAGTTGCAAATCATGTATCATAAACCTATTCACTGATGCTTTATATTTTTTTAAGCATTTTCTGCAGCGTTACGGTTTCGGTTTTGCTCAAACTGGCAAAGCGGTACCAAATCGATGTTTACCAGGCCATCACCTGGAACTATTCGGCTGCTATACTGTTTACCTGGTTGTTTTTCAAACCGCATCTTACCAATCTTGGGAGTGTGCCGGCTTTTACCTATCTCTCTCTCGGTATATTACTCCCCGTGCTTTTTGTGATCATTGCTACGTCGATCAAACTGACCGGTATCGTACGGACAGACGCCGCACAACGCTTATCACTCTTCATCCCTATCTTGGCTGCATTTTTATTGTTTGGCGAAAAGCTGAACGGGGTCAAGATCGTAAGTTTAGTAATCGGTTTCACCGCCCTGATATGCCTTATTCCATGGAAACAACGGCGGGCCGTGCGCCGCAGGTCGACTTTCTCCTGGTTTTACCTTGTGATCATTTTTGTGGGTATGGGCACCATTGACGTCCTGCTAAAGCAAGTTGCTAAAACAAAAGACATCCCTTTCACTACATCCCTGTTCATGATATTTGTGATCGCATTCGTTGTTTCTGTAACAGGACTGATTTACCTGGTTGCGAATAAGCGGAAGCATTTTTCGTGGCCGCATATCATCATCGGCTGGATACTGGGTGCGGCCAACTTCGGCAATATCCTTTTCTTCATTAAAGCGCACCAGGTTTTGGCAAACAGACCAGCGTCTGTATTTTCGACAATGGATATTGGTGTTATTGTACTTGGGGCGGCAATAGGGGTATTCATTTTCAGGGAAAAGCTTAGCCGGCTAAACCTGGTAGGTATCATTCTCGGTATTATTGCCATCATCATCAACTCATTCCCGGGCTATTTTGAACAAATTGGAGGTTCCGTTTTCTGATGCTGTTTGACGACACTTACCGAACGATCGGACAGCCTTCCGAAGGCTCTTTTCGTGACCGGGGCAGTAAATTTATCTCCTTTGCTTACCCGATAAACTCTGAACAGGAGATCAGGGATATTGTAGCAAAGCTGAAACGCGAACATCCTAAAGCAAATCATCATTGCTGGGCTTTGCGATGGAGCACAGATCGGTCGGTTTTCAGGCTGAATGACGATGGCGAACCTTCGGGAACCGCAGGCAGGCCAATACTGAACACATTGCTGTCGCGCGATTTGACCAATATAGCAGTAGTTGTGGTTCGTTATTTTGGCGGTACGCTGCTTGGTGTACCCGGACTGATCAATGCTTATAAAACAGCAGCAGAGCAGGCGCTCGATAATGCGCCTGTTGTTGAAAAGACGGTAAACGATGTGTACGAAATTACATTTGGCTATGCTCAAATGAATGATGTAATGCGGGCCATCAAAGACAATGATCTCCAGGTTCTTGGCCAGCATTTTGATAATATCTGCACTATGAAAGTCTCGATCCGGAAAACGCATGTCGAACAGGCGCTTGCGCATCTGCAAAAAATACCGCTTGCTGAGCTGAAATACGTTTATACCATCTGAATACCACAACTTCTGCAGATAGTCATTTTGTTGATTTTTTTGTCCCCGTTTGCAGTATAATTACCGTATTTTAGCCGGGTATGCAGTCTTTTGAGATCAATAAGGAAGACCTTGAACGCATCAAAACCGCACTCGAAAGCAATGATGCTGAATTAGAGAAGGTTTTGGAGGATTATCATGCCTCGGAGATTGCCATACTCTTCGAGCGTCTTCCGCTCGAAGCCCGCGAAAAGATCATTAATGTGCTCCCTTCGGAAGTGGCATCCGAAGTCATTTCTGAAATGGATGAGGAGCAGGATCCGGCTGAACTCCTTATCAACCTCGACCCTGAAAAACGTTCGGAAATCGTTGAAGAACTGGATTACGACGATGCTACCGACCTGATATCTCAATTAGACGAGGAAGACCAGCAGGAGATACTGGAGGACATCGACGAGGAAGACGCCAGCAATATCCGCGCGCTGATGACCTATGCCGACGATACAGCCGGTGGTTTGATGAATCCCGAGGTTATCAAGGCAAACATCCACATGGATAAAAAAGAGGCGCTTGACGAGATCATCCGCCAGTCGGAAGAGATGGAGGAGTTTTATACCATTTATGCGGTGGATGATGATGATATCCTGCAAGGGATACTTTCACTCAAAACGATCATCAAGGCACATGCTAATGTGAAGGTTGGGAGTATGGTCAACAACGATTTTGTCTTTGTTAAAGCCGACCTTGACCAGGAAGAAGTAGCAAAACTGATCTCGCAATACAACCTGACCACCATACCGGTCGTGGACGATCACATGAAACTACTGGGCAGGATCACGGTCGACGACATCATCGACGTAATGGAGCAGGAAAGCACCGAGGATATATTAAAAATATCCGGCGTGTCGGAGGATGAGGAACTGAGTGGTAACTGGAAGGACGCTGTTAAAAGCCGCCTTCCCTGGCTGGTGATCAACCTCGGAACAGCTTACCTTGCGGCGTCGATCATACGTCATTTTGATAAAACCATCGAGCAGTTAGCGATCATTTCGGCGTACATGACCATCATTGCGGGGATGGGAGGGAATGCAGCAACTCAGGCCCTGGCTGTAACGGTGCGGCGTATTTCGCTAAGTGACCTTACCGATAAACAGGCGTATTATACGGTGTTTAAAGAGTTTTTGGTGGGGTTGATCAATGGTGCGGCAAATGGGCTGATCGTTTTGGTTATCGCTTTGTTTTATGATGCCAACATTATGCTGGGTGTAGTATTGTTCCTGGCTATGACGGGTAACCTGATCGTCGCCGGACTTACCGGCGCTTCTATACCCCTGATATTGAAAAGGGTTGGGATCGATCCCGCGGTAGCATCATCTATCATTATCACAACATTTACCGATTGTGCCGGCTTTCTTTTACCCCTGTGGCTGGCTACGGAGTTTTTGCTGAAACATCATCACTAAGCCTTGCCAAAGATTTTTTATGTTAAATTTGGCATTTAAACTGCACCTATGACCGAAGTAAGAAATAACTGGACCAAGGAAGAGATCTCTGAGATATATCATAAACCGCTGCTTGACCTTATTTACGAAGCGGCGACAATACACCGAGAGAATAAGGATTATGCCGAAGTGCAGATCAGTTCGCTGATCTCGATCAAAACCGGAGGCTGCCCCGAAGATTGCGCTTATTGCCCCCAGGCCGCCCGGTATCATACCGGTGTTGATGTACATGCGATATTACCGAAAGATGAAGTAATAGCCGCTGCTGAGAAGGCAAAGGCTGGTGGTGCTTCACGTCTTTGCATGGGCGCTGCCTGGAGAAAGGTACGTGACAACAAGGATTTCGACAAAGTGATCGAGATGGTAAAAGCTGTAAACGAACTGGATATGGAAGTATGCTGTACTTTGGGCATGCTCACCGAGAGCCAGGCACAGCGTTTAGCCGATGCTGGTCTGTATGCTTACAATCATAATTTAGATACCTCGGAAGAAGACTATAAACGCATCATCACAACCAGGACTTATGATGATCGTCTGAAAACCCTGGAGCATGTACGCAAGGCTAAGATAACCGTGTGCAGCGGCGGCATCATTGGTTTGGGCGAAACGATAGAGGATCGTATTTCTATGCTTAAAACGCTTTCCAATCTGCCCAAACATCCTGAATCGGTACCTATTAACGCGCTGGTGCCGGTAAAAGGAACGCCGCTGGCTGATCAGCCCAGGGTGCCGGTATGGGATATGGTGCGCATGATCGCTACTGCCCGTATCATTATGCCTAAAACGGTTGTCCGCCTTTCGGCCGGCAGGACTGAAATGAGCACCGTAGAACAGGCGCTTTGTTTTATGGCGGGAGCGAATTCGATCTTTGCAGGAGATAAATTACTAACCACGCCTAACCCGTCGTTTGATACAGATATGGCTATGTTTGAGATACTCGGGTTAAAACCACGGGCAGCGTTCAAAAATGGCAGGCCGGCAAAAATTGAGAGGGAAGAAACAGATCGCGTTGAGTTGACCAACTGAAATTATACCGGGGCATTCATTAGTAACCGCCAGGCCCATCGGGTAGCCCGGTTGAAACCACGCCAGCTATTTACAAATTCAATAATATCCTGCAGGCAGGTTTGTGTGAATTTATTCTTGTAATTTTTCGATGCCGTTCTGTAAGCATGAGCAGGATTTTCGATGCCGATGCGCTGGTATATTTCTTTTTTTACGTACAGGGTTCTCAGAAAATAAATATTCAGCAGTACAATATAACTGTAAACGGTTCGCCGGATGATCCCCGCCTTGCTTGTATATTTTTCGAGCAGGCCTTTGGTAAACAGGATGTGCCTGGCTTCTTCAATATTATGTAACTCGAAAACCTTTTGTAAAACACTGTATAATTGCTTGTCCCTGCGCCCATAGTTACCATACCTGTCCGATACGATCTCAATGGACAAGCTTCCCATAAACAGGCAATCAGCGGGCAGCAGCCGGGTGGTTATATTTCCGATAAACCGATGCGACCTGCTGACCGGGACCGGGTTACCTCCCAGTCTCAGGATCGATTGTGTAAACATTTCCTGGTGCCTGAATTCTTCGATGATCTCCCTCATCAGGAAACGGTGTTCAGGGCTACCGGCCGGTAAATTGAGAATATATTTATTCATGAACAGGCAAAAAAGAGCTTCGCCCCAGGCATAAGAATACATTACCTGGACCACTTCATGCCTGCCAAGTTCGGTTTTTTGTACAGGTGTAAGTGACTCATAAAGCGTGGTCCCTTCGAGCGAAGTAAGATGTTCGGGTAAAAAGTGCTCTTCGGGCTTTATTTCTTCAGCCCAGGGTATATAAGTTTCGGGCAGCAATGGCTTTTCCCTGCTTATCCGGATCAGGCGCTCAATTTCCTGTGTTTCCATGTTTAGCTAATCGCAATGCAATTTCGTCAACTGCGGCCGGGTTTAAAAGAGCCAGCCGAAAGAATCATTACTTTTTATGACGAATAATGGGAAAAATGGTTGCTTATTTCAGCAGAAATTTAACAAAGCGATAAACAGGATATGCCACTATCGGCGCCGCCACGATGTCAACCGTATAATGCGCATGCTGTACCAGGAGCAGGACAGCTACGATAGTGGTTGCAACCAGGCCGATGATCTTGTCAATTTTTCTTTCAAGACAAAGGAAAATCAGGAACAAAACAGAGGTGTGCCCTGAAAAGAAAAGATCCTTAGTGATGGTACTGCGGCCGTAAAAAACTGCGGTTAGCGGGTCAGTTAGGATAACAAGGCCCTTTGGCGGGTCAAGCGGGACAAGACTTATCGTAATTATTCTGAGTATGCAAACAAATATCAGCGACCATATATACGTGATATAGATCGACGGCTTTTGTATTCCCCGCCACAATGCATATAGCCCTACGCCCCATATTATGGTGAAAATAGCCCAGGAAACATCATGCGGTGCTATTGCTGCCAGAACCCGGTCATTTAAAACTGAACCGCTCCTCTTTTCTATCATGTTGAAAAACGAAGGAAGCAGGCACGAGATCAGCGTGATCAGGATTGACCCGATAATGATCTGCGCTCTCTGGAGAGACGAACTCCAGGTCCTTTTCCAGTTTCTTTTTAGCGCTACGGTTATCGTTCTGGCCACTTGGTATACCTATTGCTGAATGGGATGCAAAAATAGAAATATAAAATTATTGTAAACTTTTCTTTAAAAATAAATTAATTTACTTGTAGATAAGACTGCTTTTTTAGTTAAAAGTTACCTCGCTGGTAAAAAAATTACTCACTGATAATCAATTAATTATTAAAAATACTAATACATTAGTTGCAATACTAATTGATTAGTATTAATTTAGATCAAAATATTCTGAAATATGCAAAAGCTCTCAAAAAGAGAAGAACAGATCATGCAGGCATTCTGGAATCTGGGGAAAGCGTTTATCAAAGAGATCATACCTGAACTGCCTGACCCCAAGCCACATTATAATTCTGTGGCGACGATGGTAAAGATATTGGAGGAAAAAGGCTTCCTGGCACACCAAACGGTTGGTAACATTTTTATGTATTATCCCGTCATTAGTAAGGAAGAATACCAGCGCCATGCGATGAAAGATATTGTGAGTCAATATTTCAATGATTCTTATCCCAGCATGCTGGCTTTTTTTGCCAAAGAACAAAAATTATCCGACGCCGAATTGAACGAAATATTAGAAATCATTAAATCATCGAAAAAATGATACCATATATTTTGCATGTTGCATTACTTATTTCTGTATGTCTTTTATTTTATAAGATATTTCTGCAGAAAGAAACCTTTTACCGCCTTAACCGGGTGGTACTGCTCAGTTGCCTGGCACTATCGTTCGTGGTTCCCCTGATCATCATACCACAAGCCTGGACGTTGCGAACAGCACCCGAACAGGCTGTTATTTCCAACGAGCAACAACCTCAGCAGGATACATACTCCCGTTTAAAGGAACAGATACAACAAAAGGTACTGGCCGAACAAAAACAGACTGTTAAACCAGTTGCCTCAGCACCGCTACCGGCAAAGAGTTTATCTTCAGCCGCACCTGATAAACCGATATGGCCAATAGTATTCAAATGGCTGTTTTATCTGTACTGGGCCGGTGCAGCAGCATTCGGGCTTAACTTATTGCTCCAGGTTATCGTATTGCTGATCAGGGCTTACAGTAATCCGGTCATAGTGGACGGCAAGTTCCGTATCATCGAAGTAAAGGGTGATAAAGCACCCTGTTCGTTTGGGAACAATATTTTTATCAATCCTGAGAAATACGACTGGGACACGTATAACCAGATATTGATGCACGAGAAAGTGCATATCCAGCAGGGGCACAGCTTCGATATCTTGCTTGCCGAATTGGTATTGGTGTTTCAATGGTTCAACCCGTTTGCGTGGCTTTATCGCGGCGAACTGGAAAATAACCTGGAATTTTTGACCGATGAGGCCGTGCTTGATCGGAACCCCGTGGAGAAAGAAAGTTACCAGATGAGTTTGCTTAGGGTATCCGCTCCGCACCTGGCGCTGAGTGTTACGACCAATTATAATCAGTCACTCTTAAAGAAAAGGATCATCATGATGAATGCAAAGAAATCTAACATCCACACTATGTGGAAATATTTTATACTGGTACCCATCATGTGCGCGTTGGCTTGTGCATTGAACCAGACAGCGTTCAGCCAGGTGAAAACCGGTAAGACTTCAGCACACAATCATACCACTAATAACAAATGGGATTCGGTAGATCGCAGCCAGGGCTCGTGGTTTGCTACGATAAAAGGCGAAAAAGTAAGAATGGAATTCAGGAGCGATGACGATGACCATGGCTGGTCCGACAATGATGATTTCCTGCTGAGCGAATTTTCGGCCATACCGAGGAACACGAAAGCGGATTTTACCCTGAAACGTGAAGCAGGGACTATGCTGCTCAACGGGAAATTCGATGGCGACGAAGGATATGGCCATTATAAGTTTACCCCAAACCTGGAATTTACCGGCTACCTGAAAAGCGAAGGCGTCAGCGGCATTGATGAGAATGACCAGTTTGCATTCTTTGTGCTTAATATCAAAAAGGGCTACATAGAAACGCTGAAA
>DASZWG010000120.1:0-4802 GCA_035546675.1 Mucilaginibacter sp.
CTGAATCTCTCTAAAGGTCCGGCCATGTGGAGCCCCCGTTCTCAAAACGACCGTATGCGTTTCGCGGAAGAGTGGCGGCTTGCCCTCGAAAGTACACCAAACGTCGACTTTTGGCAGGATATGGTTACCGCACTGGTGGTAAAAGGCAATACCGTAAAAGGGGTGAGAACGTCGATGGGAATAGAAATAGCATGTGATGCTGTGGTGCTGACCAATGGCACTTTTCTGAATGGCGTTATACATGTGGGTGAAAAACGATTCGGCGGTGGACGTACCGGAGAAAAAGCTGCAACGGGTTTAACCGAGCAACTGGTTGAGCTGGGATTTGATGCAGGCCGCATGAAAACAGGTACCCCTCCGCGTGTTGATGGCCGTACACTTGATTATAGCTTAATGGAAGAGCAGTGGGGAGACGAAGATCGCGGGCGCTTTTCATTTGCGGATGTAGCGTTACCCCAAGACCAGCGCTGCTGCTGGATAACGTACACCAACAAAGAAGTACACGAAACATTGAAAGAAGGGTTTGAGAAATCTCCTATGTTTACGGGTCGAATCAAGGGCCTCGGTCCGCGCTATTGCCCATCCATCGAGGATAAGATCAACCGTTTCGCGGAACGTGAAAGGCACCAAATATTCGTGGAACCCGAGGGCTGGAACACGGTCGAGATCTACGTAAATGGGTTTTCGACCTCATTACCCGAAGACGTACAATACAAAGCCCTCCAGCAAATACCGGGTTTCGGCAAGGCTAAAATGTTTCGGCCCGGGTACGCTATTGAGTACGACTATTTCCCTCCTACCCAGCTCGGCTTAACGCTTGAAACAAAGCTCGTCAGCAACCTGTTTTTTGCCGGCCAAATCAACGGCACCACCGGGTATGAAGAAGCGGCTTCGCAGGGTTTTATTGCCGGTATTAATGCGCATCAAAAGGTTCACGACCTTCATGAAGCGATCATGAAAAGATCGGAATCGTATATAGGTGTTTTGATAGATGACCTGGTGACCAAAGGGACCGAAGAGCCATACCGAATGTTTACATCGCGGGCGGAACACCGGCTGCTGTTACGCCAGGACAATGCCGATATCCGCTTGACTCCGATAGGTTATGACCTCGGGTTGATCAGTGATAATCGGATGCGCAAAGTCGACAAAAAGATAGCTGACTCTGATAAGATTGTCGCCTATGCCAAAACCGTTTCGATAGAGCCGGGAGTAGTGAACGCATTGCTTGAAGATTTGGGAACCTCTCCCATCTCACATAATGTTAAATTATTTTCGCTGATAAGCCGTCCGCAGGTATCGCTTAACGATCTTCGCAAGGCGAGCGGTATGCTGGATGAACTGCTCAGCGATTACGATAAAGAAACTATTGAGCAGGCTGAAATAAAAATCAAATACGACAGTTATTTTGAGAAGGAACTAGACATCGTCGAGAAAATGAGAAAGATGGAAGACAAGGAGATCAATCCCGAGTTCAACTATCATTCACTTGTGTCGCTGTCAAAAGAAGCAAGAGAAAAATTGATGAAGATAAAACCCCGGACTTTGGGACAAGCGTCGCGCATTTCGGGTGTTTCGCCTTCGGATATATCAGTTTTGATGGTCCACATCTCGAAATGAGGTTAAATTATTGTTTATCAATACATTAGCACAAAAACACGTGCCCTTATTATTTGGCTTTTAATCCATTATTTTTAACGCCGAATGATAATCTTCATGGAAAAGAAAAAATCGATTATAAAGGCTAAAAATGGGGTTAAATAAAAAGTCTGCTTTTTTTGCATCTATTTTACTATTGCTCGGAACAATTGCCTTGTTTTTCGGCTGCGCGAGTATCCAAAAACCTAATGGCGGGCCCAGGGACCGTACTCCGCCAAAACTATTGAAGGCAACCCCGCCTAACATGACACGAAACTTTAAGGCGAAACAGGTCAGGCTCGACTTTGATGAATATTTCACTTTAAAAAACCCTTTCCAGGAAATAAGCATCAGCCCGGCACAGGAAAAGCCACCGGCATACAAAGTAAGTAAGAAGTCGATCATTGTCACTTTCAACGATTCGCTTCAGAAGAATACGACCTACGTGATCAATTTCGGAAAATCCATAGCCGACGTGACCGAGGGTAACATCCTGACAAATTTTACCTACGTCTTCTCCACCGGCAACCACATCGATTCGCTCAGCATATCCGGAAGCCTGCAAAACTCGCTGACAGGCGAAAAAGTAAAAGACGCAACGGTAATGCTGCTGAAACCCGAGCAGGATACCTTGTGGGGTAAAAAGAAACCGACCATCTATACATCAACGGATACTTCCGGTAACTTCAGTCTTAACAACCTCCACGAAGGCGATTATTATATCTATGCGCTGAAGGAAACAGCACCCAACAAAATATATGACAACGAAAGCGAGCTTGTTGCATTTAAAAAGCAAATGATCCACCTGCACAGGGACACTTCCAATGTGCAACTGACACTTTTCAAACAAGATCCCGAAAAAGCAAGAGCAATCGGTCCTCGTTTCGATGTGGATGGAAAAATGTATTTTACCTTTAACAAAAGCCTTATCGACCCAACGGTCAAAATATTGTTTCCCGCTGACCTGGACAACCAGAAATTGGTATATTTCAACAAAACGAAAGACACAGTTGACATCTATATGAAAAGTATGGATTTCGACTCTATCAAAGTTTCATTTTTGCAGCATAACAAACCATTAGACACCATAACGCTGCGTAAAGGCCGTCACGAGTCATTTAACAGACCATTAACCCTGACATTTAACACAAGTCTGGGCGATGTTTTGAAACCGACCAATGATCTGATCATCACCGCAAGTGAGCCCATTGCTTCCTTCGATCAGTCGCTTATTACTTTCAACGAGGATTCGACCAATATAGCACAGTACAACCTGAAACAAGATACCGGAGATCTTCGACGCCTGATCCTCAAATATAAATGGAAACAGGATCACCGGTACCAATTGATATTTAACGAAGGGTCTTTGACCGATATCTATGGTGATAAGAATAAAAAAATACCCAAATTCTTTCAGCCGGATAAAACCGACAATTACGGGCAATTAACGATCAAGCTTACTATTCCAGATACGTCAAAGGCGTATGTGATAGAACTGCTTAATGAACAGAAGAAACTGGTTAAAAGCGACCCGATCAGTAAAAGCGCGACGCTCGTTTATCGCAATTACCCAGTAGGTAAGTATTGGGTAAGAGTGGTTTACGATGATAATAAAAACGGCAAATGGGATACCGGAAGCATCAAGGAAAAAAGATACCCCGAAAATATCTGGCTGTACAACAAAGAGTTATCACTACGCTCAAACTGGGATGCCGAAGAGGATATCTCTATTCCCAAAGAGATTAGCAGTCCCTGAACCAGCCTGAGTACATGATATAATTTTGAGGCAAGCGCTTCAGCATTTCCTTTTGTTCATCGCTCAGGGGCTTTATCTTTTTTGCCGGGGTACCGGCATACAAATAACCCGATTCGCAAACCGTGTTTTCGAGTACAACAGACCCTGCACCTATGATCACATACTCTTCCACAACTGCATGATCCATTACAATAGCCCCCATACCGATCAGTACATTATCTTTCAGCGTGCATCCGTGCACCAGGGCATTATGGCCGATTGACACATTGCTCCCGATCTCGGTAGCGGCCCGCAAATAGGTGCAATGAATAATAGCGCCATCCTGGATATTGGTATTGTCGCCGATGCGAATGTAATGCACGTCGCCCCTGATCACCGCGTTAAACCAAACCGAACAGTTATCTCCCATGATCACATCGCCAACAATGGTGGCATTCTCGGCAATGAAGCATCCCTTGCCCCATAGGGGATTTTTATCTTTAACAGGAAGAATTACTGGCATAGCATCAATTGTTTGATTTATCGAATTGCTGAATTATTAATTGATTTCATTAAGTTTGAACAAAATTAGCGGAAATAGCTCAGTCGGTAGAGCATCAGTTTCCCAAACTGAAGGCCGCGGGTTCGAATCCCGTTTTCCGCTCTTTTTACACCCACCACCCTATCTCAAAATGAACTTTCGGGTGTTCCTTATTAAACAAGCTCAAAGAGATTTTCACCGCTTTTATTTTCCACTCCAAAGCCGTATCGCCTGGCTGCAGGTCATCACTTACTTTCGATTCACCATAAACGCCCTCTACATGTTCTCGTATCGACTGAAAATAAGCCCCTGCATCCTTCCCTTCCGCAGAAAACTCAATTGATTCCAGCGACCGTGTGTTACCATGTTGTTTATGGTTCCAGCAAATGGTTTTAAATGGCAGCTTCAGGCCATCCAGGATAACCCGTTCACCCCATTCATAAATGACCCGGTCGGCACGAAAGCCTTTTTTGACATATAATTTATCCGCTTCGATATCTGTTCCCCATTTGAGGAAAACTCCGCCCTCAAACAATATTCCATCCGAAAGAGCTTTTATGCTATCCATTGGAATTATCTCCGCCTTCGGTTCAGGTTGCTTTTTAAAAAATGAAAATAATGCCATTTAAATAATATCCCCTCTTCTCTCTAATTAATATTCTTCTCAGATTTTATTCTATCCAAAGCGGTCTGTGCTTCGATAGGATAGTCCTTATACATTTTTAAAAACTGGTTAAATTCAATATCCGAACAAGCCTTAAACATCCTGTAATAAAAATCAATATCCGTGTCTCTTTTACCTTCTTGCTCTTTATTTGAACCCTTAGCAAATAAATAATATAAATCAATCACTGACCCATAGTTAAACAATATAAAAAGAAAGAAAAT
>DASZWG010000121.1:0-2591 GCA_035546675.1 Mucilaginibacter sp.
AGGCTGCCTTTTTCTCTTCTTCTTTTTTCTTCCGGACACCTATAAAAATGGCTCCGCCTAAGCCCAGCATCAGGATGATAGAACCTGCAAGGGAGATCGTTTCACCGGTATAGTACGATGCCGGGTGGAATTTGAATTCGATCTTGTGATTACCAACAGGAATTACAGCAGCACGCAGGATATAATCTGCACGGAAGTAAGGCTGTTCCTTACCGTCGATGTACATTTTCCAGCCCTTGTCATAGTATATCTCTGAAAAGACGGCTACGGCATTCGTTGTACTTCCGCTTTGATAAACTAAATCATCGGGCGAATATTTGGTCAAAGTAATGGTTCCGTTCGGGTCAAATCCTATATTCTTGCCTTCGATCAGGTTCTTGAAATGACCATCTACTATGGCTTTTTCTTTCGGTGAAAAAGCGCTGATGGCTTCCATTGCCTGGTCGGCATTTTTTACGTACTCTACATCCTTCACAAACCAGGCATGCCCGCAGGCATCATCATTATGCTGTACGGTGAGGTTCCCGGTCTTGGGATCCTGACTAATAATATACTTGGTGTTCAGCATGTTCAGCACATCCATATTAGTGCTTTTCGTGAACTGGTTGTCGATGAGTTCGTCAAAACGTTTTAAACGGGCTGCCGAATACCCCCAAACCGATTTATGGAAAAACGGCGTAGTGACGTCGTATTTAGGCGATTGGGAAAGATCTATAACCCTGTAATCGGGGTCGGTGTCACGCTGAATAAGCTGATCGATCTCGCGGGGCTTAGGCAGGTATGAAGTTTGTTTATCAGAGAAATTCTCATCCTTCAGGTAGCGTTTGTCAACCGGCCACAGATCAATCAGGATTAATGCGAGAAAGCCCAGGGAAAGTACCGTAGCATTTATTTTTTGTTTGACGAATAGCCAGAGTACACCGAAAGCGATCAGTATAAAAATAAGCGACCTGATAGCATCCGACTCTTCGAGACCTTTCCTGTCTTTCACAATGGCGCTTGCTACAGTGTTTGCCGTAGCATTATCGCCTTTCAGTGCCTGGGCCAGTATACTGACCCCGTTGGTCTGGTCCTGTGCCCTGAAGTTGAGGAACATGCCCGGTACCACGACGAGTATCAGCGCTAAACCGCCGGTGATATACAGGGCGATCTTTATTTTTTTGAACAAGTCTTTTTTGTCCGTGCTGCCGATCACCTCTCTGAGGGCCAGCAAAGCCAGTATGGCAAAGCAGAACCCGGTAACAGCCAGGATGGAATCGAGTGTACGAAATTTGTTGTATAAGGGAAAATACTTAAAGAAAAGGTCGGAAACATAAGGGAAGTTACCGCCGAAGGACAAGAGCATGGTAAGCACTACGGTTGCTAGCAGCCACCATTTAAGCCTGCTCCTGACAATCAGCAATCCAAGCACAAAGAGGAAACAGATCACAGCCCCAAAATAATCCGGCCCGGCTGTGCCTGGCTTATTACCCCAGTATAATCCCAAACCCGGTATTTGCCCCGCGATCTGGTTAGCAGCGCCAACCGCCTGTTCTTCCGGCATACCGCGAGCGATAAGCGCTTTTGCCGTCTCTGAATTCTGGTCAAGCCTTTGTGTAAACGAGTCGCCGCCGTAAGCATTAGGCACCAGGAAGGTGAAGCATTCGGCTACACCCTGGCTGTACTGGTAAGCATAAGTTTTATCGAGGCCATTGCCTGGCTCATTGGTATGCTGTGTCAGGTTTGATTTGCCGCGATAGGATTCTTTACCATACTGGTAGGTGCTCCAGAGCAGCGAGGCATTAACCGCAACACCTATCACAATAGCAATAGCCAGGTAAGCTATTGATTTTAAAAAGGCCGGCATAGCCTTATCTTTTATCGCGTGATACAATTCGATGCCTACAAGGATGAACAACGCGATCATCAGGTAATAGGTCATCTGGATGTGATTGGCGCGAATTTCCATCGCCAGGAATAATGCCGTGAGCGATGCGCCGAGCAGGTGTTTACCCCGCAGGGTCAGGATAATACTGGCTAGTATAGGTGCAAAAAAAGCGATGGCAAATATCTGGTTGGTATGCCCCGCCGCAAATAAAATGATGTTATACGAAGTGAACGTGAATGCTACCGCCCCGGCCGCTGCAAGCCAGGGGTTGAGCCTGAGTACGCAGAACAGGAAATAGGAACCGATGAGCAGGATCAGTACCGTGCCTACCGGGTAAGGCATGGACAAATTGATCGCGTTAACAACATGAGATGCAATATTATCAGAATAAGGGGCCCATATCTGGAAAGTGGGCATACCGCCGAAGATCTGGTTCGTCCACAAAATGGTCGTATCCTTAGCCTTATAAGCATTGATCTCGGTTTGCGTCGATTGGGCGCCGATCACATCGCTCTGGCCCAAAACTTTCCCCTGGAACGCCGGTGTAAAATAAAAGAAACAAATTGCTATAAAAATACCGATGACGGCCAGGTGGATGCCATTTCGCTTGAACCAGTTATTCATCTAAAGTTTTTTGAATGGATATAATCAATCCCCAAAAATAGAAATTTGGCTCATAAAAGAAATTATATTTTAGTTACCCCTGAAATAACAATTGCGTTGT
>DASZWG010000122.1:0-14210 GCA_035546675.1 Mucilaginibacter sp.
AAGCCGCCTTACCTCGCAAACCGTTGAAGTGATCTATGAAAATGCGGATGCCATTTTCATCCGGAAAGGCAATGCCTTGCAACAGGTAAATAGCAAAGGATCGGTTTTGAAACTTTTTAAAGATAAAACCAGGCAGCTTAAGCAATACCTCAGCGCTAACAAGATCAAATACAGGAAGGACAGGGAAGGCGCTATTGTTAAACTGGCTGCTTATTACGACCAGATAACCCGGTAGCATGAAGAAATTATACCTGTTAATATGCATCCTGATCGGCTTTTCGGCCCGTGTCTGCGCCCAGCAGGACCGGCTGATCGATGTGGATTTTAGCCAGGCAGGTATTGCACAGGTTGTTAATGATCTGCATACCAAAACGGGTTGCCGTTTCTATTATGACCCTGCTGTTTTCGACGGCCTGAAGGTTACAGTCACCCTCAACCAAAAGCCGCTGGACACCGTTCTGAGCAGGATATTTGATCACACCGATTACCATTATTTTATTACCGGTCAGGAAGTGATCCTAACCAAAAAATGGACGATCAGCGCTCAACTGGCCGGGGGATACTTTAACGAGGAGCAGGCGGCGACCGCGAAAACAGCTGAGAATGCCCCCGTTTATTTTGAAGAGCCGCAAAAGGCCGTCACAGCCGCTTCAGAAAATAAGCTGTATGTCATCGGCTCAGCTTCTCATGTGCGTCACGGAATGCTGACGCTTGCGGGTTATATCCGTAATATCAATTCGGGCGAGCCGATCATCGGCGCCAGTGTTTACGACCCGGTTTCGCATACCGGTATTGCTACAAACCAGTTTGGTTATTATTCGGTCAGCCTGCCTGAAGGAAGGCATACGCTGCTGATCAAAGCTGCCTCGATGAAGGATGCGCGCCGGCAGGTAATGCTGTACAATAACGGTGAGCTGAACATTGAAATGCAGGAGCAAGTGATCGCGCTGAAAGAAGTACAAATATCCGGGGAGAAAGTCGCCAATGTGCGAAGCGTACAAATGGGGGTTGCCAAACTGGACATTAAAAGCATTAAGCAAATACCCACCGTTTTTGGTGAGACTGACGTATTGCGGGTTGTACTGACGCTGCCCGGTGTGCAGACCGTTGGCGAGTCGAGTACGGGTTTGAATGTGCGCGGTGGTTCGGCCGATCAGAACCTGATCCTGCTCAACGGATCGACCATCTACAACCCGGCCCACTTTTTCGGCTTTTTCTCTGCTTTCGACCCGGATATGATCCAGGATATCGAACTGTATAAAAGCAGCATCCCCGAAAAATACGGCGGCAGGCTGTCATCGGTACTGGATATTACGGAGCGTGAAGGAAATAACAAAAAATTCACGGGATCGGCGGGTATTGGCTTATTGACGAGCAGGTTCAATATCGAAGGTCCCATCGATTCGAACAAAACTTCCTTTATTTTCGGGGGGCGCACCACGTATGCCGACTGGCTGCTGAAGGCATTGCCGGCACAGTATAAAAACAGTAGCGCTTCGTTTTACGACCTGAACCTGAACATTACGCACCATGTAAATGATAAGAACACGCTGTTCCTTTCCAGTTATTTCAGTAACGATGGCTTCAGGCTGAACAGCGATACCGATTATAGCTACGGCAACCGGAACGTTTCGCTGCGTTGGAAACACAACTTCAGCAACAAGCTGTTCAGCCTGATCACCGGGGGATACGATTATTATCTGTACAGCATATCGAGCAGCCAGAACCCGGTGAACGCTTACCGCTTCAATTTTGATATCGGGCAGATCAATTTCAAGACGGATTTTACCTATTACCTCAGCACGAAACATACCATATCCTTCGGATTAAGCTCCATTCATTACCGTATTGATCCGGGTAGTAACCGGCCGCTCGGGGCGTCATCGGATGTAGCAACGCAAATTGTACCGGCCGAACAGGCCCTGGAAAGCGCTTTATATCTCGGCGATCAGTACGATATTACATCGGCGCTTTCTGTCAGTCTTGGTGTGCGGTATTCGCTTTATAACTACCTGGGCCCGCAAACCATTTACAGCTACACCCCCGGTCTGCCCCGAACTCTGAACAATGTTGCCGATAGTACGACTTACGGCAGCGGCAAGATCATTAATACTTACAAGGGGCCAGAGATACGCGCCTCGGCGAGGTACATCATCAGCAGCGATTTTTCGGTAAAGGCCAGCTATAATACCCTGAGGCAGTACATCAACCTTTTATCGAATACCACAGCCATATCGCCAACCGATGTGTGGAAGCTGAGCGATCCGAACATCAAGCCACAGTTCGGTTCGCAGATATCGCTCGGTTTATACAAAAATTTCAACTCGAATACGATAGAAACCTCCGTCGAGGCTTATTATAAGCATATCGATAATTACCTTGATTACCGAAGCGGGGCAACCATATTGCTGAATAAACATATCGAGACCGATGTGGTCGAAACACAGGGGAAGGCTTATGGTATTGAGTTCCTGATCAAGAAATCAACCGGGCAACTAAACGGATGGCTGAGTTACACCTATTCGCGCATCCTGCTTAAAGAGAACGACCCCGGAGCCGGATTGCCGCTTATCAACAACGGTGATTATTACCCGGCCAGCTACGATAAACCCCACAGTCTGAACATCGTCGGTAACTATCGCTTTACGCATCGTTACAGCGTATCGCTCAACCTGGTGTACAGCACCGGCAGGCCGATCACCTATCCGATAGGCGAATATTATTATGGCGGGTCGGAAAGAGTGCTCTACTCCGAAAGGAATCAGTACCGGATACCCGACTATTTCAGAACCGATATTTCGGTCAACCTTGACGGCAACCACAAAGTACACCAGCGTTTTCATAATTCGTGGTCATTCGGCATATACAATGTTACCGGCCGGCACAATGCGTATTCGACCTATTTTACCGAGCAGGGTGGCGGCATACAGGGCTATAAGCTCACGATTTTTTCGAACCCGATACCTTTTGTTAATTATAATATCAGATTTTGATGAAAGGGAAAACATACATAATGGCGACCCGGACAGCGATATGTTGTATGCTATGCTTTTGCACAGTAACCAGCATGGGCCAGGTTTTGAACGGTGTGGAAAGCAGGTTTGCGGCTTATCAGCAAAATAACCTGCGCGAGAAGATATACCTGCACGCCAACAAAAGCTTTTACCTGGCAGGCGAGATATTGTGGTTCAAGGTTTATTGCACCGATGGCAGTAATAATAACCTGCTTGATGTAAGCAAGGTTGCTATGATCGAATTGCTCGATAATTCCAATACGCCGGTTATGCAGGCTAAGGTCGCGCTGAGCCGCGGTATGGGTAACGGGTCGCTGCTGCTGCCTTTTACACTTACAAGCGGTAATTATAAGATCAGGGCGTACACCAATTGGATGAAAAACTTTAGCCCTGACGGGTTCTTCGAAAGCCAGGTCACCATCGTTAACCCGCTCAAAACTCCGCCCGTGCCTGCCAAACAGTCGGAGCAGGCCTACGACGTGCAATTTTTCCCCGAGGGTGGCCACCTGGTGCAGGGACTTAACAGCAGGATAGGATTCAAAGTAACCGGCGCCGATGGCAAAGGGGTATCCTGCGAAGGCGCTGTTACAGATCAGAAGAATGATACCATAGTACGCTTCCGGTCGCTTAAATTTGGTATAGGGAGCTTTGATTTTAAACCGCTGCCCAACTCGGTTTATAAGACTACAGTCATCATTAATAACAGCAGGATCAGCAAAGAGTTGCCCCAGGTCAGCACATCGGGGTATGTATTGCATGTAAAGAAAGGGGATAAAGGCTGGGAAGTAACCGTGCAGAGCTCAGATAGCACCCGGAATGAAACGGTTTACGCGGTGGTACACAATAACCATGCGATCAGCCTGGCCGAAGTCATAAAGCTGTCAGACGGGAAAGGTGAACTTACAGTGGAGGATGATAAACCGGCGGATGGTATCAGTTATGTCACTTTGTTTGATGCACAGCAAAGGCCTTTGTGTGAAAGGACGATCTTTAAGCGGCCCGAAAAAAAATTGTCTGTCATCGCCGTGGCCGATTCAGCCGTTTATACAACGCGTAAAAAAGTAGATGTGGGCATCACAACTGCTGACGAGAAAAGCCAGGTACTGGCTGCGAACCTGTCGTTATCTGTTTTTCGTGATGACGGTCTGCAGGACAAGGACGCTGACCATATTGATGAATACCTGTGGCTGCGTTCGGATCTGAAGGGCTATATTGAGTCGCCTGGATATTACTTTGAGAACAATGACAGTACTTCAACCCAGGCGTTCGACAACCTGCTGCTTACGCAGGGATGGACGCAATTTGACTGGGATAAAGTACTTGCCGGCGGCAGGCAACCGGTTAAATTTTTACCCGAATATACCGGACCGATCATTGCCGCGCATATTACTAACCTGGCTGATAACAAACCGGCAAATGACATCAAAGCTTACCTGACTATACCCGGAATACCGGATCAATTATATGTAGCCAATAGCGATTCATCCGGGCGGCTATTGTTTAATACGCAGAACTTTTATGGACTGAAGGAGATACTTATTGAAACCAATTCACTCCAGGACAGTACGTATCGGGTCGACGTAGGAAGCCCATTCAGCGATCAATACACAAAATATAAGCCCTTACCCTTTGTGGTCATTCCGGGTATGAAGGAAGCGCTTGAATCGCGCAATGTTGATATGCAGGTGCAAAATATTTTTGATGCCGAAAAGCTAAGACAGTTTTATACTCCCGATACAGACACAACCTGGTTCTTTGATAAGCCTGATCGTACTTACCTCCTGGATAATTATACGCGTTTCCCGACAATAGAAGAAGTATTACGCGAGTATGTCGGCTCAATAGCCGTGCTGAAGCGGCAGGGAAAATTCAATATCAAAATGTTTGACGGCGACAGGCTGATAGGATACCCCTTGGTGCTGCTGGACGGTATGCCATTGTTCGATGAGGACAAAATATTTCATATCGATCCGCTCAAGATCAAAAAGCTGGAAATGGTGACCAAAAGCTACCGCTATGGCCCGGGATTCTTCAACGGGATCATGAGCTTTACTTCTTACAAAGGCGACCGGGCCAATATCGAACTCGATCCGCATGCGGTTGTGCTGGACTATGACGGTCTTCAGCTCGACCGAAAATTTTATTCGCCGGTATACGGAACGGCACAGCAAGCCGGCAGTACCATACCCGACTTCAGGAGCACATTATACTGGGACCCGGTAATAACAACTGGCAGCGACGGTAAAACAGGGCTTTCATTCTACACCGGCGACAGGCCAGGCCGGTATATCGGTATCATCGAAGGCATAGCTACGGATGGCCGCGCCGGCAGCGGGTATTTTACGTTTGAAGTGAAAGAGTAATCCCTGTTATTTCCAGAAAGACGGTTTTATCCGTGTTCCTCTTATCGTACAATCGACACATGGCCCCGCCGAATAAGTGTAAGCATAAGGGACTCCCAAAACGTCGGGTACACCATACAGGCCCTGCACGATGGAATCAATAGCTGTGCTTTGCCAGTAGATGTTGGTTGACCTTTGCTGAGATGCATCGGCAGGTGCGGTAAAAGTCGTATCCAGCACACACGAGTAAGGGTATTGGACGCTATAAGTGGGTAAAAGCTCGTCGGCGCTAATAAAAATGCGTTTGGAAGTTATATTCCCCGCACATAAATAGCCGATCACCGTTTCACTGGGATTGGAAAGGCAATGGAAGTTGCCCTGCACTTCTGACGGCAATACATCGAATATACTGCCGATATTTTCGGTGTTTTTTTGCAGGTTTTGCCAGAAATCATACGCATCGCTTGTGAGTGCATATTGCCTGACCAGGATGCTGTATTTGGTTTCTATCTTTTCAGAATTTGCGGGTATAAGCGTTAAAGGAGCTTGATATATAACGTCTGTTGCCAGCTTAATGGTAGATGCAAGCAGGATATTTCCGGAAGTATCGCTTGCGAAACAGGAATATTTCTGATCACTGACGAGCCTGGGATGCAAATCATTCCGGTAGGAAGAAGCATACATGGAATGGAACTGCCATGTTTCCTGGTATTCCCACCTGTAGTAGCGGGTAGTGCTGGCGCTGTTGTGGGAATTAACATAAAGCTGTACTCCCTGTGCCCGGGCTATAAAACCGATACTGTCTATAGGCGGGGCGTCTTTCACCGGCACAAAATCTGAAATATATTCCTTTCCGTCAGTGGTTTTGATCCGGAGACGATATCGACGGGATGTATCCAGGTTCAGTGGTGGGGCGGCATAAATTCCGTTGCCGGCCTCGATAAGGGCATAACTGGCATTGGCATTGCTCTCGATATTTACCTGCGCGTGCAATTCGGGGACCACCGTTTTAAATGTATCCACTTTTTTAGTCCGGCTCAGCCTGATAAAAGTGGAGTCGTTCATGCTGATAACACCCTCAACAACCAGGTACCGGTTATCTGCGGATATATCGCCGGGAGGGGTAAATGGCTTTTTACAGCCCCATGCGAGCAGGACAAGCCCTATTATTTTTACCCGGTTTTTCATCTCATTTCCAGTACGAAGGCGGAGTAGTCCTACCCCTCAATGTGCAATCTACGCAGATCTTTGTCGAGTAACTGAAGGCATTAGGACCGCCGAAGGGATTATCGGGCGGAATAAACAGCCCCGATACCGGCATGTATGGAGAAGTCGACGGAATGAGGATGCCTATTGTTCTTTGGCCCTGCCGTTGCGGGTTTTCGTATGCGGTATCCAACTCACAAGCTACCGGGTATTCAGGCCCATATCCCGGTAAAAGCTCATCTTTTGTAATATAGATGCGTCTGGAGGCAACGTTGCCTACGCTTAAATAACCGACCACAAGTTCGTTGGGATTAGTCACGCAGTGGTAATTGCTTTCCAGTTCTGAAGGAAGCGCATCAAAAATACTTCCGAGCTTTTCAGTATTATTTTTCAGGTTGTTCCAGAAATCGTAAGCATCGCTCGTAAGCGCATACTGCCTGACCAATATGGTATATTTCTTTTCGATCTTCTCTGAAGTGGCCGGAATAAAAGTCAGAGGCGCCCTGTAAACCTGGTCGTTCACCAATTTGCTGGTCGACGCGATAAGCACATTACCTGATACGTCGTTACCATAGCAATTATAAACCTGTTGCTGGGTTGTGCGGGCCAGTATGCTGTCGACGCCGTTGCTGTAGTACGCTGATGCATACATAGAATGGAACTGCCAGTCTTCGGTGTATTCCCACCGGTAATAGCGTGTGGCATTGGTACCATCATGCGTATTCACGTATAACTGTACGCCGGGTGATTGAGCAGAATAACCTACGCTGTCAATTGGTGGTGAATTTTTTACAGGAACAAAATCGGAAAGATATTCCTTGCTGTCGGCTGTCCTGATCCTGAGCCGGTATTTCTGCGAAATATCCAGGTTGAGCGGGGGAGCTGCATAAATACCCGAACCGATCTGGGTTAGCGGATAGCTGTTATTCGCATCGCTTTCGATCGTAACCTGGGCATTGTTTTCCGGGATGATCGTCCGGAGAGTATCCACATTTTTTGTTCTGCTGAGGCGAATAAAAGTCGAATCGTTAACGCTGATCACTCCTTCGATCACGAGATAATGGCTGTTGGTGGATGTGTTAGGAGGCGAAAACGGCTCTTTGCAGCTCAGCGCCAGCAGCATGGTGAAAAATACGATTACCCGAAATCTCATGATGGATCGATGTATGGGACGATGCAGGTTTCTTCTCAGATCAATAATAGCGGTTTCTGCTTCAAAAAGCAAAAAAAGAGCTTTCAACCTGACTTAAATATCAGGATTTGATGACATTGGATTGCGGAAATCGCAGGATGAGCGCCGGGTCGGGTATATTTTGCAGGTATTTGTCCTTTTCAGAATACTTGGCCACACCGGGATAATCGCCGTAACAGTCTTCCATATCGAACATTAGTTGAAAATGAAGATGAGGCGGCCAATGGCCGTTCTCTTTAGTTTCTCCGAAGGAACCTATTTTTTGTCCTTTTGGTACCAAGTCGCCGTTGTGCAGTTCGTTCAAGTCTGATCTGCCCAGGTGGCCGTACAGGCCGAATAGCTGCAATCCGTCAAGATCGTGCTGAAGGATAATAGTCGGACCGTAGTCGCCGAAATTATTATTATCCCTGAAACTGTGTACCGTACCCGCCAGGGGCGCATATACCGGTGTGCCTGCTGCCGACCAGATATCAACGCCCAGATGCAGTCGCCGTGGCTCACCCGGGGTATTGAAATGTTCACTTCGGGCATAAATGGTGCGGTGTTCCATATAGCCGCCTATACCGTACCGGCATCGGTTACCGGCGAGCTTTTGGCTTACCCATGTGCTGAACTTTTCGGTATCTTGAATGTCTTCGGGCGATAGTTCGGTATTTGCCGCAGTGAAGTCAAATTGATATAAGCAATCTGCAACGGGATCAAAGTCGACAACGTTGCCAATATTATCCGGGTGCGAACGGATATACTCCACTAACCGAATATGCTTATCCATTCTGCACCGTTCGTCTGTTACTCCGCATCGGGCTGCCGCTCTTCCCTGCTTATTTTATCGAAGATACGGTCCATGCGTTCCACATAATCGCTCGTGTCGTCCACAAAGAATTCGAGCTGAGGGATGATCCTTACCTGGTCCTTAATGCGGGCGCCCAGTTTATAGCGTATTTCGGAAGCGTGCGATTTGATGGTATGGAGTGCCTGCTGAGTGTTGCTGCTGTTAAAGAAGCTGAGGAACACGCGAGCCAGCGCCAAATCAGGTGTCACCCTCACTTTGGTAATGGTAATGAGCGTATTAGGCAAAAGGTTCATCCCCTCGCGCTGAAAGATGGCCGCCAGGTCCTGCTGTATAACTCCCGCAAATTTCTGCTGTCTTTTCGATTCCATTTTCTTCAGGTAAAAGGTGAAAGCTGAAAGGTGTCATTTATTTTAGCGAAGCAAACCTTTCGCCTTTAACCTTTTTGCTTTCCCCTCAAAATTACAATTCTTCTTTGATCTCTCCGAGTCTTTTGATACTTAATCTTGCACTTATTCCCGATGCGATGGTCGCAATGCCGCCCACGGTGAGGAATACCAGGACAAAGTCGGTGAACCGGAGCGCAACGGGGTAAGCGTCGATGGCTGTCATGGCATCGCCGAATTTGATAAATCCGAAATGTTCCTGTAAAACACAGAATATCAAACCCACCAGCATGCCTGCTATGCAGCCGGTGAACGAAATCATCATACCTTCGGCAAAAAATATCCCCTGTATCAGTTTTTTGCCTGCTCCTAAACTGGTTAGTATGGCGATATCTTTTTGCTTATCGATAACCAGCATCGTCAGCGAGCCGATGATGTTGAAGATGGCGATGATCAGCACAAAAACCAGGATCATGAATATGAACCATCTTTCGTAGTTCAAAGTTTTATACAGGTCGGCATCCTGCTGCACCCGGTTAAGCACGACGAACTTATCGCCAAGCTCATCTTCGAGCTGGTTTTGTACATCTTTCAGATCGGTGCCTTTTTTATAATTCAGGTCGATAGCCGATACGTTCTTCGGCTCGTTCAGCATTTCCCGCATAAAATCTATCGGGGTAATGATGAGGCTGTTAAAATCCTGCTGAATGTTGAATATACCCGACGGATAGATGTACCTGACTTCAAATGCGTCGAGCGCGCTGGCCGCGGGGGAAACATCCCTGCGCGGCGAATAAATTTCGAGTTGTGAAAGCTGGTCGTCGATATTGACGGAAAGGCGTCCCTGCACCGTGGCGCCGATCACCGCATAATCGTGCCCCTTACTTTTTAAAATGAACGATCCTTTTTCGATGGTGCTGTCCAATTGCCGGTTCTTCAGGAACTCGCTGCTCACACCTCTCACCGTACCGATAAATTCGCCGTTCTCTCCGTAGCGTACCAGTGCTTTTTCTTCCAGTATTTCGGTAAATGAGAACAGGCGGGGATCTTTATGAATTTTATCGAAAACTGCCGTGGTCGGGTCGAACGTTTTCCCTTGTCGCGGCTTGATTTTCATCTCGGGCGTAAAATTGCTGTAAAGCGAAAGGATCACCTTTTCAAAACCGTTAAACACGGATAAAATGATCACCAGGGCAGCGCCGCCTATAAATACACCCAGCATGGAGATACCCGAAATAATGTTGATGGCGTGCATCTTTTTACGGGAAAAGAGATACCTTTTGGCTATGTAGACGGCGGTGTTCAATTTACATTGTACGTTTTTGGTGCGGCCTAAAACTACGCAAAACTTATTATTGGTTATATGTTTTACATAGTACGTTATGCGTTTCTTGGAAAGATAATTTTAAAATACCGGGAGGATGATACGTAGAAAGTTAGACGTACTACATGAAAAACGGGTTACTCCTTTTCTCGAAGCCAATGGTAGTCTCGGGTCCGTGGCCCGGGTAAACCGTGCAACTATCGGGCAGGCTAAAGAGTTTTTCTTCGATGTTTTGTATCAATTGATCGTAGTTTCCTCCGGGCAGGTCGGTGCGGCCTATGCTGCCTTTGAACAGTACATCGCCGCCCACTACGAAATTATCGGCCTCGTCGTAAAAGCAAAGATGAGCTGGCGAATGACCGGGCGCAAAGATCAGCTCTAACTGGGTATTGCCAAAGGAAACCATACCGGTTTCGGACAGGTAATAATCCGGCAGCGGCGAAGGATCGTAACGAATGCCCATTTGCGGAGCATACGACGGTATGGCCGCCAGTACCGGCAGCTCCCCTTTGTGGAATTGCGGTTTCAGCCCGTAAAAGTCAAATATCAGCTTATTGCCCAGCACATGATCAACGTGGCAATGGGTATTAAGCAGCAATACGGGTTTCAATTGATTGTTTCGTATAAAATTGATCACGGCATTCTGTTCGGGCGCCGTATACATGCCCGGATCAATAATGGCGCATTCGCGCGTCTCGTCAAACAGCAGGTAAGTGTTTTCCTGGTAAGGATTGTTGATGAAGGATTGAAGCGTGGCCATGTCTTATTCAGAAATTCGGTATTCTTTCATTCCCCTTTCCAGCGGAAAGTTTTGATCATCGTGTCGATATCCTTTTTGACAAAGTTGAGCACCGGTTGTATGGAATCGAGCCGCGGAACAGTGTTGAAATACAGCGCTCCGCGCAAATAGTTTTTAACGCTGTCGGTTACAAAGAATTGCAGCGATGATGCGGCATTACCGTCGATAGTATAGTAAATGCCATATATCTTATGCTCCGGGTTGCGGATAATACCCTGATCGATAGCCGTTGCTTTTACCGTATGCTTAAACGCAAATGTGCGTGCGTCCTCAATCAGTTCATCAAATACCTGTTTCGAGGTGATGCTTTCATAGCTCAGGTGCAGCGTTCCGTTGAATTGGGGAAATTGCATATTGAACAGGTATTTCATGTTCAGCAATTTTTCATCCGGGAGCGGGTGCATGTCCTTTTCAATGTAGGCGTACTTCGGATAAATGAATGTGAACGGGTAGATAGAATCGAAAAGCCGGTACTCTTTTTTGGGGTAATAGATACGGAAAAAGCCTCGGGGTTTTGGCGAATAATCATGATCGTGGCTGCATGCGACGACCACCGATGCAATCACTGCCAGTAATGCGGCTCTTTTTATCCACTTTTTTAATCTTCGTTCCATATTTCCCACGATTTTTCAGCCTGCAATACTAACATTTCATATCCATTTTTTATAACAGCACCGCGTTCGGCCCCTTTTTTCAGGAATAAAGTTTCCTCCGGATTGTAGATCAGGTCATACAGCAGGTGTTCGTCATTGATCAGCTCGTAAGATATCGGCGGGCATTCATCAATTTCAGGCGACATGCCAACCGGCGTTGTGTTGATGATCAGCGTATGCTGCCTGATGTGGTGGGGCTTCAGCTCGCTGAACAGCATTGTGCCGGGCATACGTCTCCGGGTAACAATGATAAATTCGATACCCATATTTTCGAGCACGCATTTTACGGCACGTGCCGCACCGCCGTTGCCCAGCACCAGGGCCTTGTCGTGCCTGCGTTTCAGCAATGGTCTCAGCGACATTTCGAAACCGTATATGTCCGTATTATAGCCCTCCAGCCTGAAATCATGTCCCTTTATCCCCACTTCGCCCGAAAATGCAGCCATTACCGGGCTTTCGGGCACAATGCGGATACAATTCACAGCGCCTGCTGTACGGGCATCGTGCTCTATCCAGTCGAGGTAGTTCAGCACGCTGATCTTATGGGGAACGGTCACATTTAGTCCGCACAAATGCGGATGCTGACGTAACAAGCCGGGCAACTCGCGGATATGCTCAAGCGGGAAAAGCTCGTATTTGCAGTCGGCGATGCCATCATGCTCAAATTTTTCGGTGAAGAATTTTTTTGAAAACGAATGCGAGAGGGGAAACCCGATGAGACCATAAAGCTTCATGTGGTAATATTAAGAAGAATGTGCGGCATTTCGATAAAATGCAAGCAGAAAGCGCTTTTGGGGCTTAAAGAGAATAGTGCTATGCTTTCTTACCTGCTATCATTATATGCGGACTCAGTGACAAGAGCGACTGGTCGTTTTCCGTGAGCTGCATCAACTCCGCCATCCTTGCTTTTTTGACCGGATCAAACCGGCTTTCGAAATAATTTTTATCCATCCATATCAACCCTTCCACTGCGAGCGTATCCAGCCAGGCAAAACCTGCCATTTCAAATTCCCTTTTTAATTCGGCAGGATGATGAAAATAAGCCGATGGCAACACGCCAGGCATATTTCCCGGTGGCGTATGCGTACCGTATCTCAGTTCCTCCTTGCACATTTCAAATATTTCAGGGGTATGGATCAAGCCGTTCAGTAAGGCTGCTACAGTCGAAGCGGAATGATTGATCGCAAAACCTAAAGCAATACCACCGGGTTTCAAAACACGTTTTGCTTCGCTGATAGCCCTTATCCGTTCGGATTGCTCTTGCAAATGGTACAATGGGCCATGCAGGATGACAACATGGGCGAAATCATCGGGCAGTTCCAGTTTTTGTGCCTCCCCTGAAATTACCAGGAATGATTTTTTGGCTTTTGCTGAGCGTTTCTTCGCCTGTTTGATGTGTTTTTCGACGGGCTCTACCAGGTAAACTTCATGCCCCAAATTCGCCAGCCATTCCGAATATACACCCGGACCGCCACCCACGTCAATAACAATGTTCTTTTTGGTCAGGTACCGGCTGATAAGCTCTTTGTTCCGTTCAAACTCCAGCGGCCCCAAACCAAGCTGAAGGCGGCCTTCTTCGGAAGTTGAAGAGTAAAAGTTTTCAATATCGGTGGCGATCAGATTCGGCATTTAATTCTTTTTAAACCGCTCGTCAATAGGCAAATGAACAAATGAGTAAAATTTCCCTTTATCTTTTTTAGGCAATTTGCTCCACCAGTCAAGCCATGTTTGTCTTGCTTTTATTGGTCCAATAATTTCGACCTTGTGATTGGAGTACTTATAGTCGAAAAAATAGCTATTAAAGCCACTATATAAAAAGGCAGAATTAGAAAAGACCAAAAACTCAAAACTAAGCATTTGTACACTGGGGCTTTCGGGAAAATCTTTAGTTAAATAATTCTTCCATTTAGATGTTTGTGTTATTTCTTTATCGACAATAAGATGAGGGGCAAGCTCTTTCTGAAATTTTATTAGTGCGCATATATTCACATCGGTTTCATCTGGGTTGATGGGTGTTTTGATACTAAAGGTTCTATCAAAGATTGTATCGGTTATTTTTTGTCTTAGTGGCTTCTCATCAAATTCATATCTTTGTAATGCATTCAAGACTTTAGAATAATCTCTCCCGGGTTTTGACAAATAGTCCATTAATGAAGGTAGGTCACTTAGCCACGGATCCCGCATGAGCAGAGAAACAACAGTGCTGTGTAACGATTTATCATCCAGATACCTTAAGAGTGCTAACCTGGCGTTCTTGTTGGAAAAATCTTCAACAAAACGTCCTGCTATTTTACTATTGATACCTATAAGATGCAAAGTTAATAGTCCTCCTAAACGTGCATTTTTGTTTTTAGCGGTATCAATAAAATTGACCAGAGCTGGAATCGCTTGGTTTTTATAATGCGCTATCGAATACATGTCATCTGTATAACCTATCCAATATGCTTTACCAGTCTCAACAAGCTCCCAGGGCTGATTAAGCCGGTGAATGAGCTGAATCATTG
>DASZWG010000123.1:0-4153 GCA_035546675.1 Mucilaginibacter sp.
AGATAGTAGCAGGCAGAAATTTTTCGGATAAAATGCCCACTGATTCATCGGCGCTGATCATTAATGAGGCGGGAGCGAAGCTGCTCGGGTTTACTGATCCTATCGACAAACCATTGTACGGGTTTACCGATAACATGGCAAAAAACCTCAGGAAATATCACATTATAGGCGTAGTCAAAAACTTCAATTTCAGATCACTCAGGGAAACCGTAACGCCCATGCTACTGGAGATGGCTGACGACCGCGGCGCAATGACCGTGAGGGTCAACACCAGCGATATTGCGGGTCTGATAGATCAGATAAAGACGAAATGGAAACAATTTGTTCCCAACCAGGAATTTCAATACCAATTTATGGACGATGATTTTAATGCGCTTTACCGATCAGAGCGACGTATGGGTAAGATAGCGATATCATTTACTGTATTAGCCATTATCATTGCCTGTCTTGGTTTATTCGGGCTTGCTGCTTATGCTGCAGAGCAGCGCACCAAAGAGATCGGCATACGCAAGGTACTTGGCGCCAACGTTTCTACCATTGTAAGGCTGCTGTCCAAAGATTTTATCCTGTTAGTGTTTTTAGCTATACTCTTCGCAGCGCCGGTTGCCTGGTATTTTATGCATAAATGGCTGCAGGGTTTTGCATATCACCAAAGCGTACAATGGTGGATAGTCGCTGTATCGGGCCTGGGGGCTGTCCTGATCGCTTTTGCAACGATCAGTTTCCAGTCGGTAAAAGCTGCGCTGGCCAACCCGGTGAAGAGTTTGCGGAGCGAGTAGGGTCATCCTAATCCTTCCCTAAGGGAAGGACTTATTTATTTTGTAGTACTCCTCCCCATAGGGGAGGTTGGGAGAGGGCCGGACAAATGAACCACTAAACTGAACGATCATGCTAAAAAACTATTTCAAGACCGCCTGGCGTAACATGATGAAGAACAAGTTTTACGCTGTTCTTAATATTGCAGGGCTTACGCTTGGCCTAACTGTTGGTTTACTCATATTGCTTTGGGTGAATGATGAATTTAGTTTTGATACTTTTAATACCAAAGCTGACAGGATATACAAGATCAACGCAAGCATTGGTACCGGTACCAGCCGGCAAACATGGCCTGGAATACCTGCTCCTGCGGGTATGCACGCTGTAAAGGATATCCCTGAAGTGGAGAATGCCGTGCGTGTAGGCAGCTATGGCTATTCGGTTTACCGGTACAAAGACAAACTGCTCCCGGCAGGAAATTACGGAGCTTTTATAACAGATGCTTCACTTTTCAAGATATTTAATTTTAAGCTGCTTGAAGGCAATGTGAACAATCCGTTTCCTAACCCTCATTCAATTATTATCACCGAAACTACAGCTAAACGCTTTTTCGGTGATGAGGATCCGATGGGCAAAGTATTACAAGGCGATAGCAAGGATAATTATACCGTTGCCGGTGTGCTGGCGGATTTTCCTGAAAATTCCAGCTTCAAGGCTGATATCCTTTTTTCTTTTGACCTCGCTGAAAAGAGCTTTAACAATGGGTACTGGAAAACATTGGATCAGGATTGGGGTGATTATTTTTATAATACTTATGTGCTTTTAAAACCCGGGGCATCGGCTAGCGCGGTTGCAAATAAGCTGACGGCTATTCACCTCGCCAATAAAAAGGAAGCTGCACAGGCTAAACTGCAATATGTGGCCCAGCCGCTATTACATGTACATCTTTATAATACGGATGGTACGCCTTCAGGCCTGCAAACTGTCAGGATATTCCTGATAGTTGCAGTGTTCATACTGATCATCGCGAGTATTAATTATGTCAATTTGTCGACTGCGCGTGCTATGCTGCGTTCCAAAGAGGTGAGCGTTCGTAAGATAATCGGTGCTGAAAGAAGGCAATTATTCGCTCAGTTCATAATTGAAACTGCTTTATTCTTTGCTATTGCAGTAATACTCTCTCTGGCTGCGGTAAAATTGCTGATGCCGGTTTATAATAATATATCGGGCAAGGAAATGCAATTCAACTTACTGGATGCCGGTATCTGGAGGGTCATAGGTCTTACAGTCATTGGCTCGCTTGTCGCGTCGAGCATTTATCCTGCATTGCTGCTGTCTTCTTTCAAACCCATTAATGCACTTAAAGGAAAATTATCATTAGGCGTTGGTAATGTGTTTTTCCGCAAGGGATTGGTTGTTACTCAGTTTATTTTCTCGATCGTATTGATCATCGGTACACTGATCATCAATCAGCAACTGAAGTACATCAGGGAAAAGGATTTGGGGTACGATAAATCCTATGTTTTTTCGGTGGGTATGGGCGGTATTTACGGTCACTACGATGCTGTGCGGACAGAATTGATGAATCAATCCGGCGTAGTTAATGTAACACGCGCGGGCGACAATATTGTCAATATCGATAACTCAACCGGCGATACAGATTGGGAAGGTAAAGACAGCAAACGCAGTTTTCTCATTCATCCCCTGAACGTAGATCAAACTTATATCAACTTTTTTAAGCTAAAAATAGTGGCGGGTGCGCAATTCACTGGCATCAAAGCTGACTCTGCACATTATATTCTGAATGAAACAGCAGTAAGAGAGGCCGGTATCAAAGACCCTATCGGCAAGCGATTCCAATTGCACGACACCTGGGGAGTGATCATTGGAGTGGTGAAAGATTTTTACTTTGCTTCGCTCAGGCAAAAAATTGAACCGGCCATACTTTGCTATTCACCTCAAAATTGCGGAACGATATTCATTCGTACTACGGGTAAAGATGCCGCAAAAGCAATTCAGGCAGCAGAGAAAGCTTATAAAGCGTATAATCCGGTTGTGCCGTATAGTTACGATTTCCTGGATGCGGACTACGACAATCTTTATAAAACCGATCAGCGTTCGGGAACCTTGTTCAGCATCTTTGCTGGGATAGCCATATTCATTTCATGCCTTGGTCTGTTTGGTTTGGCAACGTATACCGCACAGGTTAAGGTAAAGGAAATCGGTATCCGCAAGGTGCTTGGCGCCAGCGTAGCCAACATTACGGCTATGCTATCAAAGGATTTTCTGATGCTGGTGTTTATTTCGCTGCTTATTGCAAGCCCGTTAGCCTGGTATTTTATGCATAAATAGTTGCAGGACTATGCTTACCGCATTCACATTCACTGGTGGGTGTTCGCACTCGCGGGCGTATCAGCCATGTTGATAGCATTTGCTACTATAAGCTTTCAATCGGTTAAAGCAGCGCTGGCTAACCCGGTAAAGAGTTTAAGGAGTGAATAATTTTGTGAATAGTCAATGGTGAATGGTGAGTATACATGATTCACCATTCACCATTGACTATTCACCAACTGTATCATAACCGAACATCCCGGTGTTACGCAAGCGGACAATTGTCCGCTTTGCTTTTTATATAACTATTTGTTTGTCAAATATTTAATTATTTGGTACTGATTTTTGGCAAATTGATCAAATCTTCAATCCAATGATCAAGAACTACATCAAAGTTGCCTTGCGCAACATGTTCCGGAATAAGTTTTTTTCGCTTATCAATATCCTCGGCCTGGCGCTCGGTATGGCCTGCAGCATACTTATCATCCTATGGGTGCAGAATGAACTTAGCATCGATAACTATCATAAAAATGGCCCTAACCTGTACGCGGTCATTGAGCGCCAGTACTATGATAACAAGGTAACGGGACAGTACAACGTGCCGGGAGTATTGGCAAACGAGATGAAGAAGGTGTTACCGCAAGTGAAATACGCGACCGGTTTTGATGATGGCGAACAGAATACCTTCCAGGTGGCTGATAAAATACTGAAGCTGGACGGCGGAGCGGCCGACAGCGATTTTTTTAAAATGTTCAGCTATAAACTGCTGGAAGGGAATGCGCAAACCGCTTTGAACACGCCTTCAAGTATTGCGATATCCAGGACGATGGCTGAGGATTTTTTTGGCAGCCCGCAGGCGGCTATCGGTAAATCGATCCGGTATGAGAACAAGCAGAACTTTAACATAACCGCGGTATTTGACAATGTACCCGAGAATTCTTCCCATAAGTTTGATTACCTGCTCAATTGGTTCCAGTATTTGAAAGAAAACGATTGGGCAAAAGATTGGGGAAATAACGGTCCCGAAGCTTATATACAACTCAGGTCCGATGCCAACGCTGCCGCT
>DASZWG010000124.1:0-6979 GCA_035546675.1 Mucilaginibacter sp.
TTTGTATCTTTACTTCTAAATGGACAGGGTTGTTTCAAACAAGTTGGCGCAGATAGAAACGTTGTGTAAAGAGCATAAGGTAAGAGAACTTTATGTCTTTGGATCGAGAGGAAAAGGTAATCACTCCAAAAGGAACAGCGACTTTGATCTGTTAGTGGAAATTGATGAATCTGACCCAATTAACAAGGGGCGCTTGCTTTTAAACCTTTACATGGAATTTGAAAAGCTTTTTAACAGCAAGGTTGACCTTGTTACACCTGAGTCCATAAAAAACCCCTTTTTTGAAGAATACGTGGGTACTTCAAAAGAATTGATCTACGATGGATCGAAAAGCTAAGTTATACTTCGACATCGTAGCGAGCATCGACCTTATCGAAGAATTCTTAGGACCCATAGATTTGTTCGACGAATATTCGGTTGACCGCAAAACCCAAAGCGCCATAGAACGCCAGCTAGGGATAGTTGGCGAAGCAGTAAAACGAATCAAGGACATCGATCCCGACGAGCATATCCAATATCGCGACGAGATAGTAGGCTTCAGAAATATATTGGTGCATGGCTACGATATTATTGATAACGGCACCGTTTGGCTGATAATTAAAGACTACCTGGCTCCCTTGAAGCAAGAAATCCTTAGGAAACTCGAAAATGAGTAATTAAGCAATATCTATTTCCTTATTCAGGTATACATCCTGTATGGTATGCAAAAAATCGATACCTTCCTTAAACGGGCGTTGGAATGCCCTGCGCCCGAGTATCAGGCCCGTACCTCCTGCCCGTTTGTTAACAACAGCATGCATTACGGAATTGGCAAGGTCTGAAGCTCCTTTTGATTCACCGCCCGAATTGATCAATCCCGCCCGGCCCATATAGCAATTGGCCAACTGGTAACGGCACAGGTCGATGGGATGTTTGGTGGCCAGTTTGCTGTACATCAGCGGGTCGCTTTTGGAAAAATTGATAGCTGTAAAGCCGCCGTTCACATCGGCCATTTTTTGTTTGATCAGGTCGGCTTGTATGGTAACGCCGATGTGGTTGGCCTGGCCGGTAATATCAGCCGATGTTTCATAATTCACCCCATCCTTTTTAAAAGCATTGTTACGGGTGTAGCACCATAATACCGTAACCATACCGAGCGAGTGCGCTTCTTCAAATGCCTGCGATACTTCGATGATCTGCCTGTCCGATTGCTCGGAGCCAAAATAGATCGTCGCGCCGACGGCCGCCGCCCCCAGGTTCCAGGCGTCCTTTACCGTACCGAACATGACCTGGTTGTATTTGGTAGGGTAGGTGAGCAATTCGTTATGGTTCAGCTTGACCAGGAAGGGTATTTTATGTGCATATTTTCTCGACATCATAGCCAGGTTGCCGAAGGTGGTCGCTACGGCGCTGCAATTACCCTCCATGGCCAGTTTAATGATACCTTCCGGGTCAAAATACATCGGGTTTTTGGCAAACGACGCTCCGGCAGTATGCTCTATTCCCTGGTCGACGGGCAAAATGGAAAGATAGCCTGTTCCGCCCAATCTGCCATGATCGTGTATGGCCTGCAGGTTTCGAAGAACCTGTGGATTGCGGTTGCTTTGTGCAAATACTTTATCGATGAAATCGGGAGAAGGAACATGCAGGTCTTCTTTCGCGAAGGTTGTGCATTTGTGGGTCAGCAGGTCTTCAGCCTGGTCGCCCAGCAGATCGGTAATTTTTTTTGATGCCATGGCAGGAAGAAAATGAGTTTATCGCAGGTTACAGTAGTAATACACCACAGGATTTCTGTTGTTTACAAAATTATGTAACAAATGCTCCATAAGCCACAAAGAAGGATATCTATTTTTGTCACAATGATTAATAATTCAGACTTTTCAACCATGAAGGAGAAAAAATATCTCACAACAGCACCCATAGAGTTTAACCCCAAAACATTAATTCCTACCTTTACCCACCTCAATAATTCTGTTTGCTTATGTCTGTGATCCTGTTTACCATCATCCTGCTGTTCGGTGCATATTTTGCAGGCTTGCTGGGTTCGCTCACAGGTTTGGGCGGCGGCGTGGTGATCATCCCTTTGTTAACCTTACTGCTTCATGTCGATATACACTACGCCATCGGTGCGGCGCTGGTTTCGGTTATTGCCACTTCATCAGGTTCGGCGGCTGCTTACGTAAAAGAAGGTATCACCAATATCCGCATCGGCATGTTCCTCGAAATCGCTACCACAGCCGGGGCATTTACCGGTGCCATACTTGCATTTTATCTTCCTGTTCAATTCATAGCCATTTTGTTTGGGGTGATATTGATCTTTTCGGCTATCAGTTCATTGCGCAAAAAATATGAGCATGTTACGCATAAGCAAACATTTCTGGCGCGCAAACTTCGTCTCGGCGGTGCTTACCCGGTTGAAGGTGAAATGGTGGAATACGGCGTCAGTAATATTGCCGGCGGATTTTTTATGATGCTCTTCGCCGGTATTATTTCCGGATTACTCGGCATTGGCTCCGGCGCTTTGAAAGTGGTTGCGATGGATGGCATCATGCGTATCCCGTTCAAAGTTTCAACCACGACCAGCAACTTCATGATCGGTGTTACCGCCGCTGCAAGCGCTGTGGTTTACCTGCAGCGGGGCTATGTGCACCCGGCTATCGCCATGCCCGTCGTGATCGGCGTATTGTTCGGCGCTGTCAGCGGTTCAAAAATATTGGTTCACACACGTTCGTCAGGATGGCTCAGATGGGTTTTTGCCATTGTAGTTACATTCCTGGCAATACAAATGATATACAATGGAGCAACAGGAAAAATTTAAGCCTGAGATGGTCAGCGAGGAACCGGCTAACGTACACAGTTTCCACGATACCGACCTGCAGAAAATGATCGGGTGGATACTGCGCATCGGTATCTACACCTCGATAGGTATCGTGATTATTGGCGGAATATTCTTCTTATACCGGCATGCACAGGAAACCGCAAATTACCATGCTTTTAATGGCGTCCCGGTCTTTGTCCACAACTTTGGAGATATTTTTTCCAGCGCCTTTAGTTTCAAGGGCCAGGCTATTATACAGTTGGGGATCATTTTATTAGTGGCAACGCCGGTAGTACGTGTTATATTTGCGGCGATCGGTTTTTTGCTCGAGAAAGATTACCTGTATACCGTTATTTCTGCGATCGTATTAATGGTCATCCTGCTGAGCGCATTCAGTGGTCATGCGGGATGATTATTCGCATTTAGTTTTCTCCATTGCCACTGAGTCTTTTTTGCTCTTCGCTGGTATTGGTGCGTCCTCGCGTTAACGCACTGCCAAACCGGTAAATAAAGGTTGCTGTAATAAATCTTGATCCCAGCTTATCTTTCGCTTCAATATTAAGGTTTGAAAAATCGGTGTAATACTGATTATAGAACGTATTGAAGATATCACTTGCCGCTAACTTTATGCTGCCCCTGTTCTGCATAAAGCTATAGCTAAGGCCGGCATTTACATAATAAAGCGGTTGGTAATCGCTGATGTCATAATATACCTTCGATTCATAGGCGTTATAGATCTGAGCGCTGAGTTTGGGTGTAATCTGAAAGGTTTGAGTAAGATAGATATTGGCGCTGTTGGTTTGTACCTGTCTTCCTGCATCGAGGGTGTAGTCGTATTTCTCATGTAATAACGAGAGATCAGCATCCACATTCCACCATGGTGCTATATCAACCGGTATATCGAATCTTAGGATATACTGGTAACGGGTCCCCAAATTGGCTTTGATATTGGTGTAAACTTTGGTCAGGTTATCCTGTTCAAAAATGGTGTTGAAATAATCATTCGTCACCACCATGCTTAGCGCGGCAAGGTACCGGCTCATAAACATGTCGGATACCTGCCAGGTATTGATGTATGACGGTTTGAGAAAAGGATTGCCTGTACTGTAATAAAACTGGTCGACATAGCCTACAAAGGGGTTCATATCCTGGTAATTTGGCCTGTTAATGTTCCGCTTGTAAAAAATGGTAAGCAGGTTGTTTTTCCCCGCCTGCTGACTCAATTGAATATTAGGGAAAATATCATTATAGCTGCTATCGGTTTGTTTGCCCGGATTGGCCGAAAATATCGAGGTGCTGGTTCTTTCGTCCCTTAGTTTTACCGAAATGCTGGTCTTATTAAACTTGCTTTCAAAACCGGCATAAGCGGCATCTATGTTTTCTTTGTATATAAAGCGATCGGTCAGATCAGGGACGGGCATAAAAGCGCCGCTGATCTGTTGCTCAAATTCTATCTGGTTATCACTGTTTACCCGGCTTGCCTTAATACCTGCGTCAAAGTGAGTGGTTTTGGCTATAGCTTGTGTAAAGTCGATATTGGCGGCTTTGATCGTAATGTGCGAAGGCGAACTGTCCATGTAATACAGGGAATTGTTCTCGGGCTGCCCGTTGTTGTCAAAAAAATCGTTATGCAGCATTTCGTTTGAATGACGGCGATAATCTGAGTAATTAGCATCGGCCGACAGAACGCTGTTACCTGCTTTATCAAGCTCGGCTTTGTAATTCAGGTTATAGTTCAGGTTGTCCAGGTTTCGTTTGATATCCGAAAAGGTATTGATGCTCGAATCCCTGTCGCCATTGGTTGATATGACCGTATTATTCTTTTTGCCAATAGTGATATCATTAAAAAAACCGTTTACCAGGAAACCGATCGTTTGTCTTTTGCTGATCTGGTAATCGGCTCCTACATTGAAATTATTATCCAGCGATTTAATATCGGCTTCGTAATCCAGGTTGAAATTATAAAGCTGACTCCCGATTGCGACGTTACGATTGTTGTAAATGGTATGCGGACTTTTACTATCCTGGAAACCATAGCTGGCGAACAGGTTTAACTTTTCTGTGCGAAGAGCGAAACCAAGGTTGGTGCTGAGTTTATAATCTTGTCCTACGGCTGCCGATTGACTTACTGAAGCGCTCGATCCCTCATTTTTATTCTTTTTCAAAATAATATTGATCATACCCCCTCCTGCTGAAGCATCGTACCTGGAGCCGGGGTTGTCGATCAGCTCGATCTGGCTGACATTGCTGCTTTGGTAATTCTTTAACAGGTTGATCAGTTCATCACCTGTAAGCAGTACAGGTTTGCCGTTGATAGCGATTAATGCCTTTTGGCCCCCGCGATACAGTATTTCGTCGTCCACTATTTTTACGCCCGGGGCTGTGACAAGTACATCATACAGAGAGCTGCCCGATGCAACCATATTTTGCTCCACATTGAGGACAGTTTTATCGGGATGTACCTCCACAAAATCTTTTTTCCCGGTTATCCTGACCTCGTTCAATTGGGTTGCACCGGCTTTTATGGTAATATCGCCTGCATCGAGGTTTTGATTCTTCAGCACCTCGAAGGGACCGGCATAAAGATGAGTGTAATTTAATTTGGTAATAAACACCAGGTAACTGCCTGCGGGAATGGGCGTAAAATTGAATGAACCATCATTGCCGCTGATGGTTGACCGAACTACCGATGAGTCGGCTGATTTGATCAGCACGACGGTAGCTGCGTCGGCGGGTGTGGCGCTATCGGTTTGAACCACGCCGTGTATTGCCGAAGCGGGTGCCTGCGCAAAAGCAAAATTAAATGCAACCGCAAACAGCAGAGTAAGTATGCATCCGGCAATTAGCTTCATTAACTGTGGCTGTAAAGGTTTAGCCTATAATTCCTTAAGTTTAAAAATTGCTGCAATATAGCAACTATAAGTGTAACTGGCCAAAAATAAAAATCTTGGCAATTTAACGATAGATTAATAATGAAACTGAAAGATAAAGGCAATTTAATCTATAAAATAATCGTGTTTTGTAGCGTTTATAAAAATTAATTGAAGCTATAAATCACTGTGCCTCATCAAAAAGACCGGCAGATTTACTTTATAAGCTTCGGGGATACTATATTTGTTCCGCCGACCATTTACGAGATGAAGAAATATGCTTTTTTACTGTTTGCCGTACTGCTTGCTATAAAAGTATCAGCGCAAACCGAGCCCGCTAATTACAAAACTGTTGTTAACAAGTTTAAGCTTTACTACAATAACGATCAGCCCGACAGCATTTATAAAATGTTCGGCCCCGAAATGGTGGCAGCGCTTACAGCTGATAAATTTAAGGCCACTGTTACCCAGCTCAGGGCACAGTTTGGCAGCCTGGAGCAAACCTCATTCATGAGTTTCGTTGCGCCCGTGGCTATTTATAAAGCCTCGTTTCAAAAGCAGGTACTTTCACTGCGGATCGCTCTCAATGACGGCAGCCAGATCACCGGATTATACTTCGGCCCGCCTCCAACGGAAAAAACAACCGGCGAAACGACACAAACTGCCAAACAACAGATGGACCCCTCGCTGGTTGAATCGCCGATCGAACTGAAAACGCTGAACGGCACCATAAAAGGTACCTTGACCATGCCAGGGAATATTTCGGGTAAGATACCGGTTGTGCTTATCATCCCCGGATCGGGACCGGTTGACCGCAACGGTAACAGCGATAAACTGGACCTGCATACCAATACTTACTTCCTGCTGGCCGAGGGTTTGGGTAAAAGCGGCATTGCTACTGTACGGTATGATAAAAGAATGATCGGCGAGAGCCAGACCAGCAATAAGGAGTCGGACCTGCGCTTTGACGATTACGTGGACGACGCTGTGGGACTTATTCAAATGCTGAACCGGGATGATCGCTTCTCCAAAGTGGTTGTGCTGGGGCATAGCGAAGGTTCGCTGGTAGGTATGCTGGCTGTGAAGGGTGAACCGGCTAAAGGTTATATCTCTGTGGCGGGTGCAGGCGAACGGGCCGATAAAATAGTGACCGATCAGCTAAAATCCAAACCGCAATACATACAGGACGGATTTAAAACCCTGCTCGACAGCCTTAAAAAAGGCAAGACCATCGATAACATCGACCCCGCGCTGTATTTCATTGCCCGTCCCAGCATACAGCGTTACCTGATGTCGTGGTTCCGCTACGAAC
>DASZWG010000125.1:0-6160 GCA_035546675.1 Mucilaginibacter sp.
CGCCGAAATACGGTGCTTTTTACGAGTTGTTCTCGCTGGGGCTCAAGGGTGTATCCAAACGCGCCGCTTTTGTGATCGATGAAGGTCAGAACATCGCTTATGCCGAAGTGCTCGAAAACGCCGGCAACCTGCCCGATTTCAGCGCTATAGCCGAAGCAGTAAAGTAATATTTGAAAAAATATTACCGCAGAATAAAAAGAAATCCTATTTTTGCAGTCCTTTAAACCGCAAGGTTCAGGATTGTATAAAAACTGCATTTGTAGCTCAACTGGATAGAGCATCTCACTACGGATGAGAAGGTTTGGGGTTCGAATCCCTACAAGTGCACTGAATGAATTGAGGGCCTTTCTGTAAGCATACCGGGAGGCCTTTTTAAATTTTCAACCCAAACTAAACTATGCTGAATTTAGTTCTGTTCGGTCCGCCCGGGGCCGGTAAAGGCACCCAATCTCAAAAGCTGATTGAAAAATACGGCCTGGTACATCTTTCTACGGGCGATCTGCTGCGAAGCGAAATAGCCCAGGGTACCGAATTAGGCCTTGAAGCCAAAAAGCTGATGGACCAGGGTATGCTGGTACCTGATGCCGTGGTTATCGGGATGATCAGCCACAAACTGGATGCCAACCGTGATGCCGGAGGTTTTATTTTCGACGGCTTTCCCCGTACGGTTGCGCAGGCCGAAGCGCTTGATGACTTGCTGGCCAGCAAGGGCGAAGGCATATCGGGGATGATCGCTCTCGAGGTGGATGATGAGGAATTAGAGCACCGCTTATTGCTTCGCGGAAAAAATTCGGGCCGCAGCGATGATGCCAATCCGGAAATTATCCGCAAGCGCATCAAAGAGTATAACGATAAAACCGCACCTGTAGCCGACTACTACCGGGGCCAGGATAAATTTACCAGCGTTAACGGCATCGGAACCATCGACGAAATATTCGGTTCCATCAGCGCCGTGACGGAAGCGCTTTAATTCTGATTTTGTTCCGATAGCTATCGGGATCAATTTCGGATTTAAGTCCATGGAATTGCAATTCAACCAATTCGAAATCCCAATTCCGCAATTCGAAATAAAAAATGCCCCAGGGTTCCAATTTTGTTGATTATGTGAAGATATGCTGCCGTTCAGGTCACGGAGGGGCAGGATCTGCCCATTTGCACCGCGACAAGCTGAACGCCAAAGGCGGCCCCGATGGCGGCGACGGCGGCAGGGGCGGGCATGTGATCGTCAAAGGGAATGCACAGCTATGGACGCTGCTTCACCTCAAATTTCGCAAGCACGTAATAGCCGGAAACGGTGAACCGGGCAGGTTATCCCTCCAGACCGGAAAAAGCGGTGAAGATGAGATACTGGAAGTGCCGCTGGGCACCATTGCTAAAAATGCGGAGACGGGCGAAACACTGTTTGAAATAACGCAGGATGGCGAAACCCGGATACTGACCGAGGGTGGCAGAGGCGGACTGGGTAACTGGCATTTTAAGTCGGCTACGCAGCAAACTCCCCGCTTTGCGCAGCCCGGCGAACCCGGTAAAGAAGACTGGAATATACTGGAACTGAAGCTGCTGGCCGATGTGGGGCTGGTGGGTTTCCCCAACGCGGGCAAATCGACCTTGCTGTCGGTTGTTTCGGCAGCTAAACCCGAGATAGCCGACTATGCTTTTACCACCATCGTGCCCAACCTGGGTATCGTTTCGTACCGCAACGGGCGCTCGTTCGTGATGGCCGATATACCCGGTATCATTGAAGGGGCCTCAAAAGGTAAAGGATTAGGCTTCCGTTTTCTGCGTCATATCGAACGCAATTCGGTGCTGCTGTTTATGATCCCCGCCGATACCAGCCTGACTATTAAAGAAGAATACCGGATACTGTTGCACGAGTTGCAGGAGTACAATCCCGAGCTGATGCATAAGCCGCGGGTGCTGGCCATCACCAAATCGGACCTGCTGGATACGGAATTACAGGAAGAGATGCAGCAAGAACTGCCGGGCGACCTGCCCGCAGTGTTCATATCTTCGGTGGCCCAAAAGGGTATCGATCAACTGAAGGATATGCTGTGGACGGAGATTAACCGATAAACTTCCGGATTTAACGGCACTACTTTGCCTCGTACATCACATAATTGTCGCTCAGCATCGATGCGTTCCAGCCGTGGTAATCGGGGAAGGATTTCAGGATCATTTTTTCCTTCGGTCCCGCGTAGCTTTCGGGCAGTATGATGTACATCGGTCCGTCGTGTCCGTCGTGTTCGTAATCGTCATAATCGATCTTCAGGCTGTTATCGATGGGCAGCAGCGTTATCACGCGGTTATGTTCGATCTCAAGCCCCAGGCTTTCATCTACAAATACGAAGATGGCATGCTTGTTCTGCCGGTCGAGCGATAGGATTTGATCAAGCGATTTCTGATCGATGCCCTGCTGCGCCAGCCCGGATACGCCATGCGCGCTTTGGGTTTTATTATAATGATAGCCTTTGACTAAGTAAACGATGCTGGTAATTGTGATGAATAGCCAGATCAGCCCGAAACCCAGGCGATAGGCAGGCTTCAGCCGGCTGATGAGAAAAATCGTACCGGGAATAACCATCAGCCCGATGATGCGAAAATGCCGCGCTTCGTAGGATATGGCCATTTGCCGGAGATATGCATAGCCAAAAAAGATGACTGCCACGGTGTAGAATACCCTGATGAGCAGCCGGTAAGTGCGGTTGCCAACCTTTTGCAGGATCGTCCTCACTAACCACACGCTTAGCACAGCCAGTATCAGCATCACGACCACGGCGTTGGTACCGGTAAACAGGGGTTTGGGTTTGCCGGCATGATAAATAAGGCCGTGTACCAGGTCGTCGATCGAAAAACCCGACAGCAGCGGCGAAGCCAGCGGAAAGCCGAACGCCTTCCAGGTGAATTTGAACGGGGCGGCCGTCGAGGCCGGGTTTTGACCCTTCGAAAGAAAGAATATCCGTATCCCGGCCAGTGAAATGATGGCCGGGATCGCAATCCAGGCGGCATTGAGCAGCAGGTCAAGCGTCGAACGGCGCATCGAAAGCCTAAGCCACAGGTATAACATCCCGGCGCCGTACATCCACAGCATGGACGACTTGCAAAAAAAGCCGATCCAGCCGGAAAGCAATACGAAAACAGCAAGCACCCAGCCTCGCCGGTTGATGGCCGTGCAGCCGTAAAGGAACCATCCGGCAAAACCGAAAAACAATATTTCGCCGCCGTTATAAAATACATAAGGAATGATAAAGAACTGCTGACAGGCGATAAACAGGATGCTTAGCGCCGAAACGGTCGCGCTGAAGCCGATCTTACGAAAAAATGCCAGCAAACCGGTAAGTCCCAGCAACTGGCAAATGGTGATCACAATGGCCGTAGCCTGCCCGGTATTGAGGCCGAACAGTAGTTTAAAAGCATAAGGTGCCAGGTATTGGCCGGGTGACCACCAGGTAAGAAATTGGGAAGTATTTTGCGTGATGTCGCTTTGATCGGGGCTGATCAGTTGGTTGAAGCCGCCGCCCATCTGCATGGACCGCATGACATGAAATCCGTTCGCCGGGTCGGGGAAAAGCGAAGGAGGGGCGAAGAAAAGAAATATGCCGAGTATAACGACAACAACGTAAATGATGCCCGGTATGATCCGGGAAAGCAAGGGTTTGTCCGATAACATAGCATGGTGTTTATCAGTTAACAATTCGCGTTCGTATCCTGACAGCGGGATTTCCCTGGTATACCGAATAAGCTTCGAGGTTTTTTGTTGCTACCGAGCCGCTGGTTAGCACCGCGTGAGAGTACGCGGTTACGCCCTGGTTGACGATCGACCCGGCGCCAATCCAAACGCCGTCTTCAAATGTGATACTTCCGGTTTTCAGGTCAAAGGTACGAATTTTATAATTATGACTGCCGGTTAAGAGCACTGCGCCCTGTGAAATGCAGACATTGGAACCTATTTGTATCATCACCAGGCTGTCTATCCATACATTCTCGCCGATCCAGACGTGATCGCCGATGCTCAGGTTCCAGGGATATTTGATGTTCACACCCGGTTTGATGGCGACCTTTTTACCGACTTTGGCGCCAAAGGCGCGCAGCAAAAATACTTTCAGGCCGTAGACAGGGAATAGCCCGCTTTTAAAGAACAGCAGGTTGGTATAATACCATAACAGTCTTTTCAGGGCGTTGCCGCCGGGGTGATAGGGATGATTATTGTACGCGGATAGGTCAGTTTGTGACATTGCGTTGCAGCTTTTTATCGTCCTGTTTTACCCAAAAATACAGACTGACGGCGATGATCAGGTAAATAATGATATTAAATATCGTATGGTGATCAATGATCTGCCCTTTTTCATTTTTATCCCAAAAAATAGCCAGTACAAGGAAACGAATAATATTCAGCACCTGTATTACGATCAATCCGCAAACCAGGAAACCCCATTTGTTTTTCCATTTGCGGGGATAGGCCAATACAAATGCGGTAAAAAAGCTCATGATGCCCAACCCGAGGCAGGAATAAATTAAGGTAAGTCGCCCGTGACCGGCGATCAGTATGTTGGTATCATCGGTGATGGAGGCAAACCCCATCCAATTGAGCAATTTGGCGGTGGTGCGCAGCAGCAGGTGCCGCAGCAAACGGATGTAGTCCAGGTGATTAGCGAGGAATGAATTATAATAATTTCCGGGTGTGGTGATACCGTACCAGAAAATATTGAAAAAATAAAACGCCGCGAACAGCGAAAGAAAAGTGGTCACAAACCTTACCGGCGACCCGTGTTCAAACCATTTCCACGCCATATCTTTGTTGTTTCAGTATTTCGCCTCTCTTAACATCGGTCTATTCCGCATTTCAAATAATGCTGCCTAAAAAATCGTATGATCTTTCCCGGGCTTTGGCTCACCCTGTCTTCGGCCATTTTGGTCATGACCTGCTCAGGATTATGTAATCGCAGTAAATGAAAGTACAGCCCGTTCATTTGTTCTAAAAATAGCTTTTCCGGCAAACCTTATTAAGAATTTTTCGTAAAGATTGTTGAATTGGGCTCAGGTATGGTTAAAACACTTATTTTACTTTGTGCGGCAATAATGACTGCCATCGCCGCCCAAGGTCAGGTAAGTTATAATTTTTATCGATTTGCTTTCGGCGTCGGAGCCAGCTATGAGCGCGCTTACACAAACGTTAAAAAAGAATATAACCACTTTTCCTTCAACGGGAGCCTCATTTATAATTACAGCCCGTTTATTCCCATTGCCCTCGAGGTACAAAAGGGCACGCTATCCGGCGGTGGTCTTACACCCGCCCTGGACCGGTTTGGCCGGCAGTATACGAATCGATATTTTGCGATTTACCTGCACGGTGATTTCGAATTGGGAGAGGTGATTGACTATAGCGACAGCTGGATAATGAACAAGCTGAAGGATGTCTTTTTCGGAGGCGGCTTCGGAGTTGTCAGTAATAATAATTCGCTTCAGCGCTATAATATTTACCCCTGGAACGGCCCATTAACCTATCGTTTTCCGGGTAAGGACAAAAGTATCAATCTATCGATACCCATGAGATTCGGTTATGAGATCAGGTTTTATGACCGGTACAATGAGCCCAGTGTCTCCGTCGATATTGGCTATATTCACAACCTTGTATTCGGCGAAGGCCTCGACGGATATAATGACCCGCCGAGCGTATTCAAAAATAATGCGACAAGTCAGTATCGGCAAATATTTCTCGGCGTGCGTTACAGCTTCGGCAACTCTGAGGCTTTTGTTAAACCGATCAGATATTAGAAGGGTAAAATTTGCTGCTTGCATTGATACTAAAACCTTGTAACCATGGTTACTTCACTGAATCTTGTTCCTGTTTCAATAGCTCGTCAATTTTGACATCAACGATAAGCCGGAACCAGAAACCCTGTAAAAAATGAAAGATGATCCCGGTGCGTCCGTCCAAAATGCCCAATTGAAAAATCATCCTTTGGGTAAAATAAAGCGTCGGGCGCATATAACGGGGCAGTTTCCACCATAAATTCTTTTTCCAGGCGGTGCGTTCATCTGGCGAGCCCCAAAAGTTGGGCTTTACAGTTTGAGTACGCGCCTGCTTCATCCGTTCTACCTCTTCCTGCGCCACCAGGTCGCTGTAACGGTTATGTTTGTCTATCCAGAAGCGGATGTTATT
>DASZWG010000126.1:0-8093 GCA_035546675.1 Mucilaginibacter sp.
GCAGGGTAAATAAGCGCACGCCATTGCAATAAAGCGATATGATGAAAATAACCCGTTTAAAGGATGTCTTTGCTTTGCCTTCCACCTCAATATCGATCACTTTGTCGGCTGCCAGTACATTGCTGTTCTTCTGGCCGTTTATGCTGATTGTATCAAATTCGAGCCTGTCAACAAGATTACCGTTAAATACGCCCTCGATATTATTACCGGTATTGAGCAGGTTATTGTAATCGGCCAGCACATGGCTGATCTCACCTAACGAGTGCAGGCGTCCATGATTGAGTAGCATACCCGTGTTGCACAGGTTCAGTATGGCGCCCATGTTGTGGCTTACAAACAGGATAGTTCTGCCTTCGCCCTTGCTCACATCTCCCATTTTGCATAAACATTTTTTCTGGAACTCGGCATCGCCGACGGCTAAAACTTCATCTACCACCAATATTTCGGATTCCAGGTGCGCCGCAACTGCGAATGCCAGCCTGACGTACATCCCCGATGAATACCGCTTTACAGGCGTGTCGATATATCTTTCCACTTCGGCAAAAGCGACGATCTCGTCAAATTTGCGTTTGATCTCGGCCTTGCGCATACCCAGGATGGCGCCATTCAGGAAAATATTCTCCCGCCCGGTAAGTTCCGGGTGGAAGCCGGTACCTACTTCCAGCAAGCTCGCTATGCGCCCTTTGATCCTGACTGATCCGGTTGTCGGCGAGGTTACCCGGCTTAATATCTTCAGCAATGTGCTCTTGCCCGCGCCATTCCGACCGATAACGCCTACCGCATCGCCCTGCTCAACTTCGAAGTCCAGGTCTTTCAGGCTCCATACCACATCACTTTCACCTTTTACCGTGCGGTCGTTCACTTCCCCGATCTTTAAAAAGGGGTCTTCTTTACCCCTGACTTTGGCCCAAAAGCGTTCCAGGTCGCGCGAGATGGTACCCGTGCCGAAATCGCCTAGTTGGTAGGCTTTCGAAAGCTGTTCAGCTTTTATCGCTTTTGCCATTATACGGTGTCAACAAAGGTTTTTTCGACCCGGTTAAAAATGATGATCCCCAGCAGCAGAATGGCTGCTGTTACTAAAGTGCTGTATCCCAGCAGTTCCCAACTAAAGCTGCCCCTGCCCAAAAAGCCATACCTGAATGTTTCGATAACCGCGGTGATCGGGTTGAATTTGATGATCCAGCTATAAGCCGGGTATTTTGTAGCCACAACCGAAAGGGGATAAATGACCGTCGTGGTATACATCAGCAGCGGAACGCCGAACGTAACCACAAAAGCCAGGTCGCGGTATTTGGTCGTGACTGCTGAAATGATCATTCCTAAACCCAGTCCCAGCGCAGCGATTAGAAAGATGAGCAGCGGAAACAACAAAAGCACAAAATTCGGTGCGAACAGTTGCCCTTTGCCCCAGTAGACGGCCATCATGATGAGGAAAAGTGCAAATTGTACGGCAAAACGGATGAGGTTTGACAGCACAATGCTCAAAGGCATGATAAGGCGCGGAAAGTAAACCTTACCCAGCATGGCCGAATTATCCTTAAATACAGTTGATGTTTTGGTAAGACATTCGGCAAAATAATTCCAGATAATGGTGCCGGCTAAATAAAAAAGCGGTTTGGGCAAACCATCCACCGGTATTCCGGCCAGGTTACCAAAAACGATCGTATAAATGATGATGGTGATGATAGGCTGTACGAAGAACCATACCGGTCCGAGGATAGTTTGCTTGTAAAACGACACGAAATCCCGCCTTACCAACAGCAAAAGCAGATCGCGGTAGTGCCAGGTATCTTTCAGCCTGAGATCGAACAGTTTATTTCCCGGCGAGATCTCGATATCCCAGTTTTCCTCAGGCTGCATGTTCATTATCGATCAGTTGTAGTAATTGTTTCCGGTAATCGGTTTCGTTAAAATAACTCAGGCATTGGCTTTGCAGGTTTTGCCTGATCGATACTGTTAACGGAATTTTAAGGTATGCGGTTATTGTTTTTTCCAGCTCATCCAGGTCGTCTACATTGATTGCCGTGCCCAGTTCGCCGTTGCGGATAGCGTCGGTGCTGCCGTCGGCATTACCGCAGATGACCGGCAGACCGCAGGCCAGGGCCTCGACGAATACGATGCCGAATCCTTCTTTTTTACTTGGCAGCACAAATAGATCGGCAAGCAGGAAATGGTCCACCAACTCGCTTTCGATCAGGAATCCTGTCAGTATAACCTCCTGTTCAACCTTGTAGGTGCGGATCAGGTCTTTTATCCGTATTTCTTCGGTGTTATCATACTGGCCCGAAAGAACATATTTAATCCCCGGTACTTTGTTTTTCAGCCGGCTTATGGCTTTGATCACCTGCTCATAGCCTTTGTATTGTTCCGATGACGCCAAGCGAGTCAATGTAAAAATGACCTTGTTTTCAGGCTTAATGCTGTACCGGTTCAGCAGGTATTCCGGTTTGCGGAATATATCCGGCTGCTTGATGAACGGATCAACAGCATTATTCAGCACGACGCATTTATCCGGATCCGATCCGTGCCACTTGATCATCTGCTGCCTGGTGAAGCTGCTGACACAGATAATTTTATCACAATACCCTTTGAGAAATAGCTTTTTGATGGGGTGTACCGGCCGCCATACTTCTATGCCGTGTGCCACAAGCCACAACTGGCACCTGGGGTTCATTATTTTTATAATAAGCCCGATCAGGGCGAGGTTGATATGGCTCAGTATCACGATATCGGCTTTGGCTGCTTTGCCGATAGCGGCGGATATCAGCCTGAATTTGCTTTTTCCAAAGCCTCTGTAATTCTCGTGCGGCAGGTACTGGTCCATCAGCTCGTACCGTGAATCGTAAAGCGACCAAAGCCTGAAATCCCACCCCTGCTCTTGTGAGAGATGATAAAGAGAGTGCGCAAGTGTGCGCGTCATTTTTTGAATACCGCCTGTGGTGCTGAAGGTTTGGAGTGTTAAAAGTATTACTTTTTTATCCATGCAGCCTGATCTGGTATAGCGCGAATATTTTTGACCAGTGCATGGTATTCTTTTTAAAGGCCCTTATGATGCTTCGCACTTTTCTGCCTTTATATGCACTTTCATCATTGATATCAGGGTGTTGCCTCATCCATTGCTGTAATGGGAAGGTAAAACCCATTTTTGACCGGTCCCAAACTTCTCTAGGCAGGATGCCTCCAAAACTATCGATCAGTAATTTTTTGGGCTGCTGGCTGTCAAACCGAATTTCAGGAGCAATATTTTCAGTCATTCTGACAAAGTCCTCATCGAGGAATGGTACTCTAACCTCCAAACCGTGGCTCATGCCCATCACATCGGTATCACGTAACAACTGATTTTGCATGTAGAGGTTCTTTTCGAACCAGGCTGCATCTTCTTCGTTATAGTTACGGATATTGGGCAGTGGCCTGTTGTTGAATAATATATCCTCAACCTGGTTAAGGTCAATCTCCAGTATCTTTGAAATATCATCCGGTGCGTAATGTCCCCTTAACAGCAGGTAATCGGCAAGCGGGTGATTGTATTTCAAAAATGCTATTTTTTTATAGCGGTCGGACGTGAAGTAATTAGCGCCCTGGAATACTGGTGCCGGGAATTTTCGCAAATTTTTAAGGTGCGCAATCCGGTTAAACGATGGGTAGCCACCATACAGTTCATCGGCCCCTACGCCCGAAAGCACCGCTTTCAGGCCATCCTCGTGGGCGTATTTGCTGATGAACCAGGTATTGATACCGTCAGTGGTTGGTATATCCATGTCCGCGATAATGCGGGGCAGGAACTCTTCAAAATCTTCACGTTTTACTAAGTGTGCAAATTTCTCGCCCTCGATCTTTTTCAATACGATGCTTTGATACATGCGTTCGTCGTATTCTTTTTCGTTGAAATAGATCGATATGGTTTTTAACCGTGTTTTTTTATCCTCATTGGCCAATAATGTGATCAGGCTCGAATCTACCCCGCCGCTCAGAAACACACCGATAGGCGCATCGGCCATCAGCTGCCGCGAAACAGCAAATTTTAAAGAAGACCTAATGATCCCCCTGGCTTGTTCCGCATCAGTGATCCATTTCTTTTGTGAAAAAACATGATAGGAGTGAATCTCATAAGTGTCGTTGCTATGATGCCAGCACAGGAATTCGCCTTTGGGCAGACTACACACATTTTTCAGCGTAGTATAAGGTTCCGGTATATGGCCGTAAGCCAGGAACCTTACCTGCCAGCCGGGATCGGGTTCGGTGGCTATGCCGGATTTTTTAAGTGCCCTCACTTCGGAGGCAAAGCTCAGTTGCCCCGCCTGAATGTGATAATAGAGCGGTTTTACGCCCGAACTGTCGCGTACCAGGTAAGTTAAAGCTTTTTCGCTGTCGTAAAGGGCGAATGCAAAAATACCGCGTAATTTGGAGAAAGACGCCATTCCCCAGCGAATATAGGCCTGTATGATGACCTCGGTATCCGTCCCCGAACGAAATTGCACCCCTTCTCTGAGTAATTGCGCTTTCAGGTCGAGGTAATTATAGATCTCTCCGTTAAAGGTTATCCATACCTTTTGATCTATATCCGCCATGGGCTGGTGGCCGTTGGCGCTAAGATCGATGATCGAAAGCCTTCGGTGACCAAAAACCAGGTTCACCTTATGGTCACAATAGATGCCTTCATCATCGGGGCCTCCGTGTTCCAGCGCATCGCACATCACTTTAACTTTCCCGCGAATCTCAGCAGGTTTCAATTCTCTGGATATTATTCCGGCAATACGGCACATAACAGGGGTATATTCATAGCTTCGCCCGGTAAGTCACATTGTGTTAATGTAACTTATTAACTTTCAGTGTTTTATAATTAGGAATAAAACACTGCCGGTCAAATTATAATGGCATTAAATTAAGCCAAAAAATGCCATAGGGCTTATATAAAACTTATTCACATCAGGGGGGCAAATGTTAAAATCTGCCAATCAGCGAAGCTGCGATATGTATGATAATAGCATAGCCGAGGCTTTCCAGGCGCAGCGCCAGCAGCTTTTGCGAACGGTAGGATACGATCTCGCCGGTCATTCCTTTTAATGGTCCGGCTTTGATGATGATTTTTTCACCCGGCTGCAGGTTCTCTTCGGTGATTTCCAGTTCAACCGAACTGCTCATCAGCAGTTTCAGGTCGTCAATTTGCCTGTCAGGCATCGAAGCTATCTTGCCGCCGAAATAGATGAAGCGAGCTACACCCCGGGTCATCAGTACATCGGCCAGCTCGTGCTCGGTTGTGCGAACAAACAAATAAGATTTAATGAACGGTTCTTCAACCCACTTCTTTCTGTCGCTCCATTGCTTAAGTTGCCGTTTCAGGGGCAGATAGGTCTCTATGCCCTTGCTTACCAGGGCTTCGCCTGCCTTTTTTTCAGCTTTCGGATGAGTATAAACGGGGTACCACTTGTAAGCACCCGTTTTTTGCCTGGTGTCCATTTATCAAAGAGTCATTATTTAAACCAGCGCCTCATATCCCACCATTTGTACTCTTTCTTGTCTACATAATAATCTGATCCCTCGTATCCGCTGTAATCCGAATAATAATAGTAATGCGTTCCGGCATTTTCCCCGGTGAATTTCGTCGTATAATACCTCGAGTGAAGCAGGTCCTCGGCAAAAGCGTTCAGAATAATGACCGTATTATCGAGGTGGTATTCGTTGGCAATGCGCTGAGGTACCGTGGCAGCATAATATTTGGACTTGCCTGACCTGATGACAAAGATATTGATATCGCTCATTCTGATCAGCGGGATCGAGTCCGAAACCAGCCCGATCGGAGCGGTATCGATCATGATGATATCATAGCGTTTTTTCAAATCCTCAAGTAATGTCTTCATTCTTTCGCTGTGCAAAAGCTCGGAAGGGTTGGGCGGCACCGGCCCTGAGATCATAATATCCAGGTTAGGCTGCCCGGTATTACGTATCACATCGTTTATTTCGCATTGATTCGACAGGTAATTGCTAAGCCCTTTATCATTCGCCAACCTGAAGGTTTTGTGCAGCCGCGAACGCCGAAGGTCGGCAGCGATCAGGATGATCTTTTTATCAATAAGCGAAAGCGTGCTCGACAGGTTAACGGCTATAAAGGATTTACCTTCGCCGGCTACTTCCGACGTGATACAGATCACCTTACTTTTCTTTTCTGATGCGATAAAATTCAGGTTGGTACGTACCGATCTGACAGATTCGGCAAAGATCGATTTTGGTCTGCTAAGTGCCAAAACCTGGGTATTATCTTCATCAACCGCTTCAGGAAATTTCCTGATTACACCGATGATCGGTATGGTTGTAAGGCTTTCTACGGTTTCCTTATCGTAGATATATGGATTAAGGATCCTGATGATAACGATCATGCCAAAACCGATGGCAAGACCCAGCAGCAGCGCTGTGCGATGGATGATATGCTCATCCGGCGAAACAGGGCTAAAGTTCGCTTCTGCATTTTCGATAATGGACGCGCCGGGCAGGATAGCCGAGCGGCTGATTTGGGCGTCTAATCTTTTTTCGGACAGGAACGAATAAACTTTATCGTTGATCTCGAAATCACGTTTCAGGCTGATCAGGTCGCGTTCAGCAGCAGGCAGTGCCGATAGTTTCTGGTTTACAATGGTTATTTGTCCGTCTAGGTAACTAATATTTTTATTAATGCGCTCAATAGTTGCATTGATGTTGTTCAACGCTGCATTTTTGATCTGCAGTATCTGCTGATTGATGTCTTTTATAGCCTGCGAATTATTATTATAGGTCTTCAGCAGGGTATTCTTTTCGACCAGCAAATTATCAAGATTGGTTATAAGCCCGCCGAGCAGGGGATCAATGTTGCCTTCCAGGTTAAGGTTCAGGCTTACATTGTTTTTTTCCTGGGTTATCTGGTCTCTGAGCTGATCGATTGCAATAAGCTGTATATTCAGCAACGATTTTTGCGTTTCAAGGTCTTTTACCTTGGTCAGTTCAAGCTCGGATGCCGCATTAACATCCATGATCTTCGAGCTTTGTTTGAACTGTTCGATAGATTTCTCAGAACCCTTCACTTCATTTGATAGCGATTCGAGCTGCTCATCGATAAAATGGATCATTTGTGTTGCTGACTGCGTTTTTTGGTCCCTGTCATAATTCAGGTATTCCTTCATGATCGCATTCAGGATATCGGCGGCAAACTGAGGGTTGGAATCGGTTTCCTGTAGTGAGATAATGTTTGAATTTTTGACGATCTCGCTGGCGTGCAGCCCTCCTTTAACCCGGCCAATAAAATCTTCGGGTGTGTTGAACTTGAACATGAAGATCGTATTCTTGCCAAGCTCGCCCGGGTATTTGATACTGAAAGCCATATTCCCGATAGTTACCGGGTCGTCATAGCTGCAATTTTTATAAACGGGCTTGCCGTTTACATTATAACCAATAGCGAATCTGCCCTGATCGATCGGCTTGTAGGTAATCAGGTCACGGTAAAAATTCAGGCTATCAAATTTCACCAATTGGATATTGAGCAGTTTTTGAGGATATACCTCGGTGGTGCGCACCCGGCCCGATATAAAAAAGCTAACCCGGTAATCGAGGTCTTTAATAGCTGATAGGATAAGCGTACGGCTTTGCAGTACGAATATTTCACTTTGAATTTTAGAGGGGCCCCGGTCATTATTACTGATCACACCTACCAGGTCCGAGAATTCAGATTTCTTCTCCTCGATCTTCAGTGTACTCGATGTGGCGTATGTTTTAGGCGTGTACCACAGGTAAATATATGATACCAGCAGGCAAATGATAACAGAGGCAGCGATCCAATACCAGCGGCTGAGAACGATCTTGGCAATTTTAAAATAATCAATTTCCTGGTTAGGCAGTTTCCTCGCTACTTTCTCTGTCTCTTGCATTTATTTGTGGCTGATCGTATATATAATTAGTGCCGTATTTAAAATAATCAAAATAGGCTGCAGCACAGTCGAAAAATTGGTTGCCTGCTCGGTTTTAACCGCCCGTTTGTTTTGTGAAATATATATGATATCATTATTCTGTAATATGATCCGCGGATCGGCCAGCGTTTTGATCTTACTCAGGTCTACCTGGGTTATCTG
>DASZWG010000127.1:0-2639 GCA_035546675.1 Mucilaginibacter sp.
GGTGCCAAGCGAGATGCTGGTGAGCAGGAATAGCTTTTCGCCAACACGGAACACCAAAGTATCCTCGCCGAAGGGTGTATCTTCGGTCACGCCGGGTTTGGCCAGGCAGTAGTCGCGGAGTTCTTCTATATTCAAGGGATCAGAAACGCCTTATCAGTTTATTGTACGAAGTTATGTTACCGAAGCTGAATTTAACGCCGACAACGATCTGCCGGTACTGGTTGGTCGCGTTATTTTTAAATACATTCGACGGGTCGTCATAACCGTCAAGACCTTCACCGAACACCAGGTTGTGGATATAACCGATGTCGATGGCGATGTAGGGCTCTTCATACCCGTTGTATATCTTGAACTCGTAACCGAAGCGCAGCGGGATAGTAAAATTGACGCTGCTGTTCTGGCCCGGAAAAACGTAGGTTGAAGGACCATAATTCGGCGCCGTTTCTCCATTCGATAACTTCTCGCCATAATAGATGTTGGTACGCTGCACCGTGTTATTGTTGAATATGATGCCGCCGCCGCTGCCGAAGTAAAAGTTTTTGAGAATATTCAGAACGCCGCTTTCGGAATAATCGATCACTTCGCCCATCATAAAATCGCCGTGTATGATCAGGCCCTCAAAATGATTGACATATTGCCTGCCGTATTTATCGCGTGAAGGTATCAAGCCGCCTCCGCCCAGGTTGCCAAACTGCAGCTCAGCGGTTACCGGGATATAGGGGCTGTAGTTGTAAATGAAATTGATGCTTTCCCCTATCTTATCATCCTGCCGCTGAATATTGGTATAACCGCGGTCGTAGCTTACATCCAGACCGATAGCAAATTCTTTATAATTGTAACCTTCCTGAGCGCTGGCTGCAACTGCTGCAATCGCAAAAACAAATAAGGATAAGAGTTTTTTCAATGTGTAATTTTAGTCAATATTGTAAATAATCAGGGATGGTTAAAACCTTGTCCCAAAAATATAATTTATACCGATATAAATGCATTTATGACTTTAAATTCGCCGTTAAAATTTACTGTTACAGAGCGCTTTTTGCGTTATGTAACCATCGATACGCAGTCCGATCCTGCTTCGGGCACTTACCCGTCCACTGAAAAACAGAAAAATCTCGGTCGCCTGCTTGTAAACGAACTAATTACAATAGGGTTACATGATGCGCACCTTGACGAATACGGTTATGTGTATGCGACCGTGCCGGCTAATACAGGGAAGGAAAATATACCTGCCATTTGTTTCTGCTCGCACATGGATACAGCTCCCGATTGCAGCGGTGAGAATGTAACGCCGGTGGTACACCGGAACTACCAGGGACAGGACCTGGTGCTGCCTGATGATACCGCACAGGTGATCCGTTTGAAAGAACACCCTGAACTCAGTGATCAGTTGGGTAATGATGTCATCACGGCAAGCGGAAATACATTGCTTGGGGCCGATAATAAAGCCGGTGTGGCCGAGATCATGGATGCCTGTTATCAACTGATGAGCCACCCGGAGATCAAACATGGCACTATCAAAATACTATTCACACCGGATGAGGAGATAGGCCGCGGGGTGGATAAGGTCGATCTGAAAAAGCTCGGCGCTTATGCAGCCTATACGATGGACGGCGAAAGCGCCGGAAATATGGAGAACGAAACCTTTTCGGCCGACAGTGCAAAACTGACCATTAATGGCGTCAGCAGTCACCCCGGCTTTGCCAAAGGCAAGATGCAGAGCGCGATCAAAATAGCCGGGCAGATCATCGCTGCCCTTCCGCATGATCTGTCGCCCGAGCAGACCGAAGCTAAGCAGGGGTTCATCCACCCGGTAAGTGTACAGGGGCATGTGGAAACGGCCGAGATCGGTTTTATCCTGAGGGATTTTGACGATACGAAGCTGAAACAATATGCCGAAATTCTGCGGGAAACAGCAGATGCGGTAATAGCCAGGTTCCCGGGCAGCAGCTATAAGCTGGAGACCGCCGAGCAATACCGCAACATGAAAAGCGTACTAGATAAGCACCCCCGGGTGGTAGAATATGGTATGGAAGCCATAAAACGTGCGGGATTAAAAGCGCAGCTTTGCAGCATACGCGGCGGAACAGATGGTTCGCGTCTCTCATTCATGGGTTTGCCCTGTCCCAATATTTTTGCCGGCGAGCATGCTTTTCACAGCAAGCACGAGTGGGTATCGGTGCAGGATATGCAAAAAGCCGTGGAAACGATCCTGCATTTGTGCGAAATATGGGAAGAAAGGGCTTGAAGAAAGTCCGGAGGATGGAGCTTTACGGAATTTCCTTTCGGACTATTATCATTTCTCAGCCAGCAAATTATCCGTCAGCTTTTCAAATTCGGCGATAAAATCAGTGTAATATTTACCGGTACCCGGTCCGCTGAAACCGGTGTGGATCTTGCTTACATTACCGTGCTTATCAATAATAATGGTGGTCGGAAAGCCTTTATAATCGGCCAGCATAGGCAGACTCTTTATTGGTTCACCCCTGTTAGGCGTATAGCCCGTAATAAGCAGTGTATAGGGGATATTGAACCGGTTCTTCAACTGCATTAGGGTTTGTTTTGATTTAGCGAAATTAGTGGTCCGCTCGTAAGCCAGCCCGATGATCTCGACTCCTTTGGAATGGTATTTCGGATAATAA
>DASZWG010000128.1:0-8545 GCA_035546675.1 Mucilaginibacter sp.
ATTGACTTTCGTTTTTACGCTGCCGGAATTCTATGCCCTGTATGTGCAATTCGACCTGCATCCTGAAAAAGTCGTGTTCAACAAAACGAATGTATCGGGAATCAGATGGTTTCTTTGGGATAGCCAGTTCGGCCGTTTTGCCAGCAGCGGCCCCATAACACGCTCATCCAGCGATGTGTTGTTTTACCTGCATACCCTGCTTTGGGCGTTCGCTCCCTGGTGCCTTTTATTTTACTATTCAGTATACGAAAATGTAAAAGCGATCATAATACGGAAAAAGCAGCGCGAGTATTATTCCTTCAGCGGCGGAATCGTGTTGCTGCTGCTGTTTTCAGTGTCCCGTTTCCAGCTGCCCTTTTACACCAATGCCATTTTCCCGCTATTCGCCATAATCACTGCACCTGTCTGTGTTGATCGGCTAAGCCATTTCGCGGTGAAATTCCGCCAGGTCGGATTGTGGCCGTATATTATACTGCTTCCCGTAGCTGTTTTATGTATCCAGTATTTTTCACATTCCGGACATATCGCATTTTTGATAGCTGATATCATCATATTTGGGGCAGCTACCGGCCTGCTTTTGGTAAAGAACGATAGTATGGTCATAAAGACTTTTTCCCTGGCCTGTATAGCGTCACTCTTTGCTAATTTTTATCTCAATACCGTATTTTATCAGGAACTATCGGATTATAAAGGGGAGATCAAGGCTGCTGATTATACTAATCAAAAAATGTTCGACCCGTATCAGAATTATGTCCTCAGCCCCGAGAACAATATTTTCCAGTTCTATTCAAAAAAGCAGGTCAGCATCATGTCGCCCGATAGCTTTAAGCACTTCAAGCCGCAGTATCCATCACTGTTCTATGTAAACCATAAAATGATGGGGATACTCCGCAGCATGCATGTGGATTTCAAAGTGGTCAAAGCATTCGTGGATTACCCCCAAGAAAATATCCAGCCGGTCTTTATCAACCGTAATACCCGAAAGCAAGTCCTCGATAGCGTATACCTCGTAACCAAATAATTATTGCACCTGGTATTTATACACCTGCCGCCCCAGATTTCCGTTGCTATCCATACCCTCAATGATCACACTATAGGTTCCGGTACCGTCAGCATTATAATATTCAAATGACGCTATACCGTCTTTACCCGTCGTTAATTGCGGTTGCCAATAGATTGTGCTGCGCAGGTCAGGCTTACTGTTAGTGCCATTTGCTACATCGTATTTGGGCGAGTAAAACTCCCTTGCCTTATAAAACCCGGGAGGTGTAAAAGTAAAATTACCACGCACATTTTGCTCTACATTATTACTTTGCGTTCCTTGCCGGCTTGTAATCACCAGTACGCCTGAACCGCCAAGAGTACCGTAAATACTGGCATTGGAGCCTTTCAGTACTTCAACTGTTTCAACAGTATTCGGATTGATATTATCTATAGTTCCCCTGCCTACCGGATTGCCATCGACAACAATATACATAGGTTCAGCAGACGTTCCACCAGCCGAAATTACCGAGCTGCCTTCGAGATATGGTACACCCGAAACGAAATTAACTCCTCTTAATATTCCATTCAAACCTGTTGATAAAGTAGAAGCATTTTTTAGCGCCTCCCCGCTTACTACCTGATCGGCATGCCCTGGCCCGGCAAGGTTTGAAGATGGGTAATTTGAACCTTTAATATCATCGGGATTACTTTCTTTTACATTTGATGCAACGTCAGACTGATACTGATAAGCCTGATCCTGACCTCCCAGATCAGCCTTCGGACTACCCGGGCGTGTCTTGATTACTAAAACCCCCGATTTACCGTAAACACCGAATGCGTCTGCACTGGCCCCCTTCAATAATTCAACACTTTCCACATTTGCCGGACTTATTTTGTCGATATCAGCTTTACCACCAATTATTTTTCCATCCACAACGATCAATGCCGGTTCGCTGACACCATTTAAGTGTACCGAGTGATCCCTAAATTCCACCCCGTTCAGCTTACCTCTCAAGGCTGCGCTAAGAGAAGTCTCATCGCTGATATCGTTACCGTTCACTATCTGGTCAGTTGCTCCGGTACGCAACGCTCCGCCTCCTGTTTCACTCATTTGGTGCCTGGCGTTGTCCAGGTAAGCCGACATCAACTGATTGATATCACCATTATTCGCTGGTTCCCTGGTTGCCGTTATCAGCGGCTCTGATTCTCCCTTATCTATATGAAATACAGTCTCATTCCTTTCACGTGATGAGCCTGTTGCATCCAATTCGAAGGCTGTTCCGTCAGGATATATAAGGCTATCCAGTCTGAATTTTCCTTCCGCATCCGTTTTTATATTGGTCGTACCGTTGGCCACTTTAAGTAATATGTATTTATTTGTCACCGGGACGCCCGACGTTTTTTTAACGCTCCCCGAGATAGACAGGGTGCTTTCGGGCCGATAAGTGAAGGCCGGTCCCGGCGGAGCAAGTAGTTCTTTCCATGTAAAGCGACGATACCCCTGGGTAAGCATCAGCACATCCAAATCAGCCTGAGCCTGTTTAGTTTTATTCAAATAATAATTCGGCTGCTCAACGTAGCCTCTCAAACCAGAGGTTAAGAGCAGGTACGAAAGGATGGTTGTTTCATTATCCGCATTGAAAGGCACTATATTGTCATCGATCACCGATACCGAGAATTGGCCGGTAGTTGCCTGGCCCTTCTCTTTTGCATTTAAGGTCATCAATACCTTTTCACGTTTGGCATAAGTAGTTTTGTTACTGCTGACACCGAGATCGAGCAGATCTTTATTCTGTAAAAAGACCAATCGTTCGCTCAGTGGCTCTCCGCTTTGTGAAAATAGAGATATCTGCAATATACCCGAAGGAAACTGATCTTTTGGAACGGCGAGTTGCAAGCGGCGGCTGTCCAGTTTGGTATTAACTGTACTTAGTATGCCCTCATCATACATCACGATATTAAGCTCTTTGTTAATATTATCCTGGAAATAGGGCTTGTTACAACGCAACTCTACAAACACTTTGTCTGATGTATCTACTACCATCATCGTAATGCCTTTATCGTCGGCAGCGGGGAGATTGAATGTATCCTGCATACCGTTCGCAAACGTTACTTTAGCTTTGTAGGTCTTCCCGGCTTCGGGCTCCATATAAAAAGAACCCATGCCTAAATGAGCGGATGAAAATTCAGCAACTTGGGTATTAGTATTATCAATCACAACGCCTTTTGCTCCTATACCCATCCCATTGGTACCTATTGCTTTAAAAGCCACCCTTGATGTGAGCCCCTCGATCAGATCTCCTCCCTCGGGGAAAAACTGGAGATCTGGTTTTAGTGCCTGGTGTGTATCCTCGCTTGCATTAGCAGTAAAATTACTTGCTGACCCGATAGGTATAATTTTATTAAAGAAATATTGCGGCGTGTTCCGCATATATTCAGTATACGCCCTTACGCGATAATAACCCTGCCCCAGCGCGGGGGGGATTGCGAAATCGCCCCAGGCCACTCCGTTGCCCAACTGCAACATGATAGAATGAATAATAATATTCTCCGGGCTGATGAGATCTACATGCAATATCCCGCTTAGATTTGATGGTTTATGGTGTTCACCGAGCGTAACATAGGCTTTAAAATACATGGTGTCGCCTGCCGCATAGTAAGGTTTGTCGAATTGCAGATATGCTTTTTCAATGATACGATCATTCGAAAGCACTTTTAACTTAGAAATGATATTTTGCAACACGTTACCGCCATTACCCTGGCAGTAAGCAGGTGAATGAAATAGAAAAACAAGCAATACAAGCGAATAAAATATCTTCCTCATGATGACAAGAAATTTGGGCGTTAAGTCAACAGCCCGGAAATAAACAGGCAGTTTGTCCGGTGCCGTGCAATTGGCTGAATAAATCTATAACTAAATTTTTAATTTTCAAAGTATATTAACAAAATAGTTGGTAGTTTTTCAGGAAGAGGCCGTGAAATCAAAGAAAATGAAAGAGGGAAAATCAGCGGATCTGATTAGTTTGCCTTCCTGACTGCGGAAGTAATTTGAACCAGTTCATTTTCAGTGATCGTTTCTGGCGCCTCAAACTGCTGCTGAACAAGTGCCTGAGTGAGTCTGATCGTACCATTGCTGGTCTTCACGATCACTTCATCATCATACATCGTATGATCTTTATAATCGCCAATGGAATCATCGTGCGCATTCAGACGTATCAGCAATTCAACTATAGCATAGGTAGGTAAGCTATTTCTGGCCATGCCCGCAAAAATAGCTTAACGTTTTTATAATTCTAAATTAACTTTATGTTAATATTACAAATGGCCTTAATCTATTAGTGTTTTTCAAACACTATAATTGAAGTTATTTACCATTACCACCGCCGTTGTCCGGTGCGCCATAATCGTTATTGCCCGGGCCATTGTCATTGCCCTTCTTCTTAAATTCGAGCTTACCGAATTTATAATTCAGCGTTATACCGAACGATCTGAAAGGCACTTCACGCGCATTTGTCTGATAAAAATTGGCTCCCTGGGTAACCGATTTGAAATTAATATAGTTATTGAAAGGATCGGCCATGGTAACGCCTATACTGAATTTCTTTTTAAAGAACTCTTTGCGCAAAGCAATATTGTAGAAACCAAATGCCGGCCTTGTACCCTGTATGGTTTTCTGAGATGAATTGTATACCCCAAAAACTTCAGCTACAAAATTGTTTGAAAATTCATAGTCGGCATTCATGTTAAGGCGATACATAAATCCACTGACTGTAGGGTTCCCGGGATTAGTAGTTATCCTGTCCGAATACATCATATTCGATCTGATGTTCAGCTTACTCGTAATGGGTACTGAAAAGTACAGGTTAAGCCCGGTAGTGGTTTCCGTACCGACATTATACCGCTGGTTTAGCGATACATTATAATAAGTTGCACCTCCTACCTTCAGGCTGTCATAAAATGTAGTATACGATTGCAGATCGTTGGTATTATGCCTGTAAAAGCCGGCTATGTAAATATTAGCTCCCTTGATAAAGTTTTTATTGTATCCAAATTCAAAATTATGTCCCTGTTCGGGCTGAAGATTTGGATTGCCTGTACTAATGTTATGTGGATCGCTTATGTTATAAAACGGGTTAAGGTCCCGGTAATCAGGTCTTTCTATCCGGTAGGTGTAACTCAGCTTAAAAGATTGTGTCTGGTCGATTTTGTGCGAGAGTACGGCCGACGGAGCAAGCACATTGTATCCGGGTATATGTGTTCCGGGGAAATCGACACTCGTTGTGGTATATTCATCCCTTAAACCTGCCTGCCCGTCAATAAACTTATTGAACAGCGAAAACGTGGATGAAAGGTAATAGGCATAAATATTCCTGTCATAACTGAAACCATAGGTTTGATTGGCATTGGGTACAAACAGCGCGTTGGATAGTGTATCGGTAACGATCGAATTATTAATATGTTCAAGGATGGTTTTCGCGCCGGTCGAAATCGTAAAATCCTTGGTTACAGGCTGTGTGTAATCAATAGAAATGTCGGTACGGTGGTCGGTACCAGGGTTGTTGCTTTGCGAACCGGATGAGGGGTATCCGCCGGTCATATAATCCTGCTGCTGAAAAAAGTTGGAATGGTTGTTACCATAGCTTGATGTATACAATATATCCAATTCCTGGTTTTCCTTCGCAAATGTTTTCTTATAGGCCAGGCTGTAATCAAAATATTTGCCCCTGAAACGGCTGTCTGAATTGCGCAGGCTCATGATATTCGAAACCAGGCTATTGTCGGTGATATCGGTTGTGTATTGTTGCTGGCTTGTGGGGCCGAAGTTATGGACTTCAAAATAGTTGTAACCGAACGATGCGGTCAGGGCATCCTTGGGCGTAATATCCCAGTTAAGACCTACGCCCGAGTGGAAACCGCCGCGGGTGAAACCGCTGCTGCCGTTTTGCAGCAGGTTGACCGAGGTATCGCGGGCTGTATTGTATGACACCTGGCTATTCGAATTGATTGTCGTACTATTGATATGTTCAAACCCGCCGAAATACGCATTTACGCCGAACTTGCCTTTTCGGGCGTTCAAATTGAACGAGCCATGCTCACGGCGGGTACCTGCCGAAATGTTGACATTCCCGTTGACCCCCTGCACTGTACTTTCCTTAAGTATAATATTAATTATGCCGCCTGTACCGCTGATATCATACTTTGCCCCGGGACTCGTGATCACCTCGATGCTTTTTATCTGGCTCGCTGGTATCGACTGCAGTGCATCAGCAAGGCTGGCGCCGAAAATGCTCGAAGGCTTGCCATTGATCAGGAACTGTATGTTCGAATTCCCCTGCAACTGTACATTGCCATCAATATCAACACTTACCTGAGGTATTTTTTGTAATACATCCGTAGCTGATCCATCCTGGGAAGTAATATCATTCGCTACATTATAAACCAGTTTATCGATCTTGTTCTCGACCACAGGAGTCTTGCCGACAACCTGGACGGCCTTTAATTGTCTTTGAACGGGGGAAAGCAAAATGTTACCCAATGAAACCGCAGGCTTATCTTTGCTGATGACAATATTGTTAATGAATTTCTTTTTGTAACCGATGAAATTGATAGATATGCGGTATGTTCCGGCTGAAATATTTCTGATCGTGAAGCTGCCGTCATCGGCGGTCACAGCACCGTTAAAAGGGTTGGGACTGTTTTTTCTAAACACGCTTACTGTGGCATACGAAACAGGTTGTCTGGTAACCGAATCGATGATCTTACCGCTAAGCTGTCCCTTAACTATATCACCATCGGTAGCCGCATAAGCGTTTGAAGTAAAAAATAAACCGGTAATAATTGGGATAACTACTAAAAAATATACAAAATATGCCTTCCTTTTCATAACTGCGGCGAAAGTGCTAAGAAAAATTGGATTAAATCTGTACGGCTTTCCGATGGTAGTGCGATTGTTACATAGTCACCGTGATTGTTACAAAATGGCATTAACCCGGCTTTAAAAGATCAGCACAAGGGTACCGGCGATGATCAGCAGCGCACCCGAAGCAGACTTCCAGGTGATGGGCTCCTTCAGGAATATTACAGATAAAATAATGGCCAGCGCAACACTCAGCTTATCGACAGGCGCTACCTGGGACACCCTGCCCAACTGTAGTGCTTTGAAATAAAATATCCACGATAAGCCTGTAGCACAGCCTGAAAGAATAAGGAATATCCAGTGGGTTTTGTTTAGGTTAGTGATGTTTTCTGCACTCCCCTTTACCAGGACGATCCCCCAGGCCACAATCAGGATAACAACCGTACGGATGGCCGTTGCCAGGTCGCTGTCCATTCCCTGCACGCCAATTTTGGCAAATATGGCGGTCAACGCCGCAAAAAGAGCTGATAATAATGCATATATCCACCACATAACTTCAGATATTTGAGTGATCAAAAATAAGAGATGATCCTGTATAAAACCTATCGGCAGCAATCCAGAATATTTACAATATTCCGGATGTATCTTTACAGCAATAAATAATGAGGATGAAAATATTGGTTATCGAGGACGAAGAGGGGTTGCGGGAAAGTATTGAAGAATATTTCTCGGAAGCCGGCAATATTTGTGAGACCGTAGCCAATTACCCTGATGCACTGACAAGAATAAGCCTTTACCGCTATGATTGTATCGTCCTGGATATAACGCTACCGGGAGGCAGTGGCATTGAAATATTAAAAAGTCTCAAAGAAAAAAATCAGCCCGACGGGGTACTTATCATCTCGGCAAAAAACTCGCTTGATGATAAACTGCAGGGCCTCGACCTGGGAGCGGATGACTACCTGGTAAAACCTTTTCACCTGTCCGAATTGAGAGCAAGGGTATCGGCTATTATCCGTAGAAAATCGTTTAGCGGCAACAATCACCTGCAATTTAATGAACTCAGCATCGACCTGCTGGCTAAAAGCGTAAAAGTAAACGATCAGTATATAAAACTGACGCGCAAAGAATATGCGCTGTTACTTTACTTCATCGCTAACAAGGGCAAAGTAGTTTCAAAAAATGCCATAGCCGAGCACTTATGGGGCGATGGTATCGATATGGCCAACAATTTTGATTTCATTTACTCGCATATTAAAAACCTCCGCAAAAAACTGCTCGAAGCCGGCAGCAATGACTATATTCAGGCCTCGTACGGCATGGGTTATAAGTTTACCGATCAATGAAGCTGCTGGCCAGATACAACCGCGTCACTTTGCTTACTACCATTATCGTAATGATCATTACGGGCATTATTTATTACGGCGCGATCAACCTGATATTGACGCGAATAGTCGACAAGGACCTGCTGGTGGAAGAGAACGAGATATACGACTATGTTAACCTGAACCATAAATTACCACAGGTGTTTGAGTCGAACGATCAGCAGATCAGCTTTTCTGAAGCTCAGCCAGGATCGGTAAAAAGGGAATTCATCAATACGCTTTACCTAAAGACCAAACACCACAGGCATCATATCCAACGGGAGTATGAATCGGGCCGCGGGCTGGTTACATCGGTAATTGCCGGTGGTAAATACTACCG
>DASZWG010000129.1:0-3644 GCA_035546675.1 Mucilaginibacter sp.
GTATCTGCAGGCCCAGTTTATCGTTTAAGTGATATCCGTACAGCGCATCCGTAAAATCGCTGGGATCATTCTTATAATTATCATAAATAAATTTCGCGGCAGCCACATTAGACGATTCCTCAAAAGCCTTTTTTGCGGTGATCACATTATACTCGCCCAGCTCCGCATCTGTAACGGTATATTTATTGTATTCTGGTATCACATGACACCTGCCGCCCTCAACATCCACCAGGGAATTGGTGTCGATCTTGTGCTGTTCAAATGCGGTCATATAGGTAGCCAGCTTAAAGGTCGACCCCGGCTCGGCAGCATCGGCTATCGCATAGTTCATCCGCTCCTGGTAATCCCCGTTTTTGGTTCTCGTAAAATTGGCTATGGCCCTGACCTCGCCTGTCGATACTTCCATCAGCACTACGCAGCCATGATCGGCCTGGCTGGTGATCATCTCTTTTTTCAACGCTTCCTGCGCCACATCCTGCAGGTTTACATCAATGGTCGAAATGATATCAGCACCTTCTTGGGGAGCGATCTCTTCCTGTCCGTTATTCACCGGCATCCAAACGCCGCCGGCCATACGCTGCATCAGCATTTTGCCGTTCTCGCCGTCGATATAGCCGGCGTAGGCCCCTTCCAACCCCACTGCAACAGGCTTTCCGGCTGCATTGGTTGCATTATCATTTACATAACCTATCGTGCGGGCAGCCAGTTCCCTGAAAGGCAGTATGCGCTTATTTTGCTGTATCGCGATCAGGCCGCCTTTATACCTTCCCATATTAAAGATCGGGAAGGTGCGCACCGTTTTCAGTTCATCATAGCTTACTTTGCGCCTGATCAGCTGGTAGCGGTCACTGTCCCTGCGAGCCTTGCGCAGCATCCTCGAATATTCACGCGCGGAATGGTCCCCAAAAAAATGAGCCAAACGATCCGCCAGCGAATCGACCTTTTCATAAAATATCTTATCGTCGGTTATCCCGCCGGCCAGCATATCCATGTGCAGCTCATACTCGGGGACCGATGTCGCCAGCATCCGGCCGTCATCGTCAAAAATGTTTCCGCGGGCCGCTTCAACATTCATATACTCGGTCGACAGGCTTTTCGACATCGCCCTCCATTTTTTCCCCTGTACAAACTGTACGCGGCAAAGCTGTATCACCACCGCCCCGGCAAACACCAGGATGAGCCCGAAAGCGATATAAACCCGCAGGAGTATGTTGGTCCTAATTCCCATCCTTTACCTCCTCTGCCTTTAATTTCTGCGGCGGATCGATAGCCTCCTTAAGCCCGAGTGTGTCGGCCCTTTTAGCTACCTGCGACATCGTGCTTTTAAAAGCCAGGTCGGCTTTGGTCGTCTTATAATCCCAGCTTAGCTCCTTTACCTGTTTACCTATTTTGTCGATATCACGGATATTCTTTTCGGCCAGATGCATATTGGCGATGTAGATCATCCCCAGCAGCACGAGAAACAACACAAACGGCAGGGCATGGGTAGCCTTTTCAGAATTCACATTCTTCACAATAAGCTGCCAGATAGCGCTTTCGGAAATTTCCTTTTCGGTCTTTTCCTCAACCACAAGCTCCTTTTCAGCTTCTTCTTCCTGAATTTCTGTGCGTAAACGATTGGTCATTTCTTTACTGCGATTCTGAGTTTAGCACTCCTTGCCCGGTTGTTTTTTTTTATTTCATCCTCCGATGCCGTTATTGCCCCGCGACTAACTGCATCAAAAGGCTTTTTATCGTTTCCGTAAATGTCCTTCTCCACTTCTCCGCTGAATTTCCCTTTGGCGATGAAATTTTTCACCAGCCTGTCCTCCAGCGAATGATAAGACATCACCACCAGCCTCCCGCCCGACACCAGCACCTCGGCCGACTGTATCAAAAAATCTTTTAAGGCCTCCAACTCCTGGTTCACTTCGATGCGCAAAGCCTGGAAAACCTGTGCCAGGTATTTATTTTCTTTTCCGCGGGGTATCAGCCCGGCTATCGCATTTTTCAGATCGGCCACGGTATCAATGGGCATATTCAGCCTCGCGGTAACGATCGTTTTGGCCAGCGATTTTGCATTTTGTATCTCGCCGTAAATACCGAATATTCTGTGAAGATCTGCCTCGCTGTAGGTGTTAACCACCTCTTTCGCGGTCAGCTTATCGGCCCTGTTCATGCGCATATCCAGTTCGGCATCAAAGCGGATCGAAAAACCGCGCTCAGCCTGGTCAAACTGAAATGACGATACGCCCAGGTCAGCAAGTATCCCGTCAACCGGGACGGCATTGTGCAGGCGGCAAAAGTTTTTCAGGTACCTGAAATTCTGATCGATAAATACAAAGCGGTCATCATCGATCCGGTTCTGCTGAGCATCTGCGTCCTGGTCAAAAGCCAGCAGCCGGCCATTCTTTCCCAGGCGCTTTAATATCTCACGCGAATGTCCTCCTCCGCCAAAAGTGACATCCACATAGGTACCATCCGGACTGATATTTAATCCCTCAATACATTCCTTCAGCATTACCGGGGTATGGTAATCACTCATCCGCGGCCCTCCTTCCGGCACTCCCCATCACATCCTCGGCCAGGTTCGCAAAGTTTTCCGGCTCATCATCTATCTGGGTATCGTAAGCATCTTGCGCCCATATTTCAATTTTGTTCAATTGACATGCCAGCACCACATCGCTGGCAATGCCCGCATATTCGAGTAAAGCCTTTGGCAACAATACGCGCCCTGCGCTGTCCAGCATCAGTTCGGAAGCCCCGCGGGTAAAGTACCGGATAAACTGGCGCGTCTTTTTTTCGTACGAGTTCAGCTTGCTCAGGTCGTCAACTATCTTATCCCATTCCTTACGGGTATAGACAACGAGATGCTTCTCAAAACCACGATTGATCACCAGGCCTTCTCTTTCCGCATCAGGGAGTTGCTTCTTAAGGCCCGCGGGAATCATCAGCCGGTTTTTGGCATCCAGTTTACACTCGAATTCACCTAAAAATTGGGGCATAGCTACACTGCGGCAATATTGCAGAGTAAAATTAAATTACTTTTTCCACTTTTTCACATTTTTTCCCACCAAAAAGTTTTCAACAAGCACTAAAGCAGTTTTCGCCCCACTTTAATATATTAACCCGTTGTAAAAAGAATTATTACCTTTAGGTTTGCGCGCTCACGGTTATTAACCGTAACTTTATTTCATTAAAAACACCTGTTATGAAAACATTACTGACCCTTCTCCTTGCATTTTCAATAAGTTCCATCGTATTTGCGCAAAACAGTCCTCAGCCCGCTGAAAGCATCATGAAACAAGCCTACGCCAAAGCGGGCAACGAAAACAAAAAGGTACTGCTGATCTTCCATGCTTCATGGTGTAGCTGGTGCCGTAAAATGGAAGCCTCCATCGATGATCCTTCGTGCAAAAAATTCTTTGACGATAACTATGTGATAACTTATCTGGATGTGAAGGAGAACCCGGACAAAAGGACATTGGAAAACCCCGGTGGCGATGATTTAATGGACAAATATAACGCCGGCAAAAGCGGGCTTCCCTTCTGGCTGATACTGGATGCAAAAGGGAACGCACTGGCCTATTCGGAAATGCATACCGACGGAACGCCCTCGGACTCACCAACTGATAATGTTGGCTGCCCGGCTACCGAAAAGGAAG
>DASZWG010000130.1:0-4577 GCA_035546675.1 Mucilaginibacter sp.
TCGGCCATTACCGGCGAATCGGCCCCGGTTATCCGCGAGGCAGGTGGCGACAAGTCGTCTGTAACAGGCGGTACAAAGGTCTTATCCGACCGGGTAAAAGTGCTGGTGACAACCCAGCCCGGTGAAAGTTTCCTGGATAAAATGATCGCGCTGGTTGAAGGCGCTTCGCGGCAGAAAACCCCCAACGAGATCGCACTGACGATCCTGTTGGCCGGTTTTACGCTCATATTCATTATTGTTTGTGTTACGCTGAAGCCATTTGGCGATTATGCCAATACGCCGATCACCATCGCGGCATTTATATCTCTGTTTGTGTGTTTGATTCCGACGACTATCGGTGGCCTGCTATCGGCCATCGGTATCGCCGGGATGGACCGTGCGCTCCGGGCCAATGTGATTACCAAGTCGGGCAAAGCTGTTGAAACCGCCGGAGACCTCGATACCCTGTTGCTTGATAAAACGGGCACCATAACCATCGGCAACCGAAAAGCCACCCATTTCTGGCCGGCTGACGGGGTAAACGAACACGAATTTATCAAAGCCTGTGTATTAAGCTCACTGGCGGATGAAACACCTGAGGGAAAGTCGATCATTGAACTGGCCGAAGCCGGAATCGTTAAGCTGACCATGAAAGTGCCTGAAAATGCGGTATTTATCAAATTTACCGCTGAGACCCGTTCGAGCGGTTTAGATACGCCGGATAGCCTGCGTATACGTAAAGGCGCTTTCGACTCGATACGCGCTATGGTGGTTAAGGCAGGCAATGTCGTTCCGCTTGAAGTTGAAGACCGGGTAAAGGTGATTGCCCTGAATGGGGGTACACCCCTGGTGGTATCGCAAAATGAACAGGTGCTTGGCGTGATCGAATTGCAGGACATTATTAAAACCGGTATACAGGAACGTTTTGAGCGCCTGCGCAAAATGGGCGTTAAAACGGTGATGGTTACTGGCGATAACCCGCTGACGGCCAAATTTATCGCCGAAAAGGCCGGTGTGGATGATTTTATTGCCGAAGCGAAACCGGAAGATAAAATGAACTACATCAAAAAAGAACAGCAGGGCGGGAAACTGGTAGCCATGATGGGCGACGGCACAAACGATGCCCCTGCATTGGCACAGGCCGATGTGGGTGTCGCTATGAACAGTGGCACCCAGGCTGCGAAGGAAGCGGGCAACATGGTCGACCTGGATAACGACCCGACCAAGCTGATCGAGATCGTGGAGATCGGCAAACAACTGCTGATGACACGCGGCACACTGACCACATTTTCCATTGCGAACGATGTGGCCAAGTATTTTGCTATTGTCCCGGCGCTTTTCATGGTTTCTATCCCCTCGTTAAGGGCATTGAATATCATGGATCTGCACAGCCCGCAATCCGCCATACTATCGGCTGTGATTTTCAATGCGATCATCATTCCATTACTGATACCGCTGGCCCTGCGTGGCGTAGAATATCGCCCGATAGGCGCCAGCGCGCTGCTGCGCCGCAATTTGCTGATCTACGGATTCGGCGGCATCATCGTGCCATTCATCGGCATCAAACTGATCGACCTGGTGGTAGCCTTATTTATTTAGAAAAATGAAATATCTCAAATCTTAAGAAAATGAAACCCTACATATTGCCTGCTGCCAAATTAACGCTCATCCTCTTACTTCTCCTTTCGGGGGTGTATCCGCTGGTAATCGCAGGTATCGGCAAACTGACGCCCGGTCATGGCGACGGCGTTACGGTAACTTATCAGGGCCGCATAGTCGGTTTTGCGAACGTGGGCCAGAAGTTCACGCTGGATAAATATTTCTGGTCGCGTCCGTCGGCTGTGGATTACGATGCAGCCGGTTCGGGTGGGTCGAACAAAGGGCCGTCCAATCCCGATTACCTGAACAAAGACGTACAGGCGCGTATCGATACCTTTTTAAAGCACAACCCCACCGTAAGAAAGGACCAGGTACCTGCCGAACTGGTTACCGCATCCGGAAGCGGGCTTGATCCCGACCTGTCACCCTATAGCGCCAGGGTACAAGCTGCACGGGTGGCGAAGGCACGTGGTTTAACCGAACAGCAAGTTTTGGCGCTGATCGATGCGCATACCGAAAAACCGTTGCTGGGGCTGTTTGGGCCAGCCAAAGTAAATGTCCTTAAGCTGAACATCGCTTTGGATGAAATGAAATAATGCAGAAAAGCTAACTAAGTTGGCTGGTTTAAAAATCCGGCATAACTTAGAATAGCCAATTACCTTTTGCATCAAAGGATGGACGAAGAGAACAATAAGGAATCGGTACAGCATTTTCTCGAGCTGATCAAAAGGTCGCGCCGGGGAAAATTTAAGATCTATATTGGCATGAGCGCCGGTGTTGGCAAAACTTACCGCATGCTGATGGAGGCACAGTCCCTGCTGCGCAGCGGCATTGATGTTAAGGTCGGGTATATCGAAACGCATAAACGTAAAGAAACCGAAGCCCTGGTAGAAGGTTTACCCGTAATACCGCGTCGAAAGCTCTTTTACAAGGGCAAAGAGCTGGAGGAAATGGACCTGAATGCGATCGTTAACCTACGGCCCGAAGTGGTGGTGATCGATGAACTGGCTCACTCCAATATCGAAGGCAGCAAAAACGAAAAACGCTGGCAGGATGTGGTGGATATCCTGAACGCTGGCATCAATGTCATCAGCGCAGTGAATATCCAGCACCTGGAAAGCATAAACGAAGAGGTAGAACGCATAACCGGCACTGCGATCAATGAGCGAATACCCGACAAGGTGCTTCAAATGGCGGATGAAGTAGTGAACATTGACTTGACAGCCGATGAACTGATCGAAAGGTTGAAACAGGGCAAAATATACGATGAGAAGAAGATACAAACGGCGCTGAGCAATTTTTTCCAGTCAGAGCGAATACTGCAATTGCGCGAACTGGCCCTGAAGGAGGTTGCACACCAGTTGGAGCGGAAAATAGATACCGAAATACCCAAGAGCGTGAAGTTGAGGCCAGAGATATTTTTGGCCTGCATCAGCACGAACGATGAATCGGCGAAGATCATTATCCGCAAGACCGCGCGGCTGGCGTCATACTACCGCTCTAAATGGTATTTGCTGTATGTACAGACCTCGAACGAAAGTGCGGATAAGATCAACCTGGCGTCGCAGCGGCACCTGATCAACAATTTTAAAAATGCGACGCAATTGGGCGCCGATGTACTCAAAATAAAAAGTAATAACATTGCCCGGGTAATATGGGAGACGGCCGAAAAATATGATATTACAACCATTTGCATAGGCAAGCCGCGTTTCAAATTCTACCAGTTGGTTATGAAAACCGCTGTGTTTACACAATTGCTCAACAAAATGTCAAAAACGGATATAGATTTGGTAATACTGTCATGACCATCAAGAATAAACTTCGCGCGGGCTTTGGCTTCCTGTTCCTGCTGGCATTTATCTGCTGCGGGGTATCCATCTATTACCTGAACCGGCTTTCGGCACAGGCAAGCGTCATCTTAAAAAATAATTACGAGACCCTGAGGTATATGCGCAACATCGGAAGTGCGCTGGATGAGGAAGAAGCGACGCTGAATAGCCGTCAGCGCAATATGATAGAAAGCAACCTGGCGGAACAGGAGCATAACATTACTGAGCCGGGCGAACAGCAGCTTACCGATTCGCTAAGGTCAAAGTACGAGCAGTTGAAGTTATTGTCCGGTAATAGAGCCCGGCAGGATGAACTGCGCAGGGAAATGCGTATAACGATAGCTGGCATTACGCAATTGAATATGAGCGCCATCGAACATAAGAACGGTGTAGCTAAGGCTACCGCCAGGGATGCCACCCTCCAGGTTGCGCTCATCGGCACATTGCTGTTTCTTATCGCGTTTAGTTTTATCGTCAATTACCCGGGCTATATTGCCAACCCCATTCGTGAGCTTACCGAAAAAATACAAGAAATATCGCGGCGCAACTATCAGCAGCAACTGGACTTCAAATCGAACGACGAGTTTGGCGAACTGGCCTCAGCGTTCAACATCATGACCTTCAGGCTGGCCGAATACGAGAACAGTAACCTGGCCAGCATCATGTTTGAGAAGAGGCGCATCGAAACCATTATTAACTCGATGCACGACGGCATTATCGGGTTGGATGAACACTCATTCGTCATCTTCGCCAACGATGTTGCCTGTACATTAATGGGTATAAAAGAAGCGAACTTGGTTGGGAAATATGCACCTGATGTGGCGCTGGAGAATGATCTGCTGAGAAATCTGTTGGTGACTGATCAAACGCGCATGAAGATCTACGCCGATAACCGGGAAAGCTACTATTCGAAAGAGATACTATCGGTAATAAGCAGGGAAAAGACGATCGGCAAGGTGATCATCCTGAAAAACATCACCGAGTTTCAGCAATTGGATGAGGCCAAGACCAATTTTATAGCTACCATTTCGCACGAGCTGAAAACGCCGATATCGTCGATCAAGATGAGCCTTAAATTGTTAGAGGACGAACGTGTGGGAAATATGAATGACGAGCAGAAACAATTGCTGGGCAATATCGACGATGATGCGCGGCGGCTGCTGCAGATAA
>DASZWG010000131.1:0-5162 GCA_035546675.1 Mucilaginibacter sp.
GGTAAAGGTAAGTACTAAAATTATTGTTGAAACGGGTGCAGGTCATCAAACAGTAAAAACCGGGAAATACGTTCATACATTGAAGTATTGCTACATTTGCTATATGCGTTTTTTACTTTATATCGATCAGGGCTCCGGGAGTATCATCTTTCAGGCGATATTGTCCGGTTTTCTTACGGTACTCATATTCTTCAAACGTGTCATGGCTTACCTTAAGTCATTGTTTAAAAACAAGCAAAGCGAAGAACCGAAGGACAAACCATAAATGACGACAGGGCCTAATTACCGTTCCTACAGAGATCCTGCTGCGCGTGTAGTGAAGAAGGAAGACGGCTGGTACAGGTATATCTTCCGGGATTACCAAAAGGAATACGATCATTTAATGCAGTCGGGATTATACAGGGAACTGACGGATAATAAGCTACTGATCACGCACAGGGAGATTGAGGCAAAAAATAACAACCCGGGTGTTTATAAAGTACTTCGGCCCGAACAGATACCCTTTCAAAGTTATCCCTTCGAGTGGTCGTACAGGCAATGGCAAAGGTCCATACTCGCATTTCTTGACATCAATATAACCGCATTAAAATACGGCATGGTCCTGAAGGATGCCAGTCCTTATAATTTTTATCTCAAAGGCGGCAAAAGCATGCTGCTTGATACCAGCTCCTTTACTTTTTTTAAAACAAACGATTTCTGGCTTGCCTATCTCCAGTTTTGTGAAGAGTTTTTAAGCCCTTTCGCCCTGATGCATTTTAATGGTCTGAAGTGGGGCAAACTATCCGGCACCTATCTGAGAGGGATGCCTCTCGCTTTTGTAAGCAAGCAACTGAGCTGGCGATCTTGGTTCAATTTAACCTGCCTGCTGCATATTCATTGGCATTCCCGGTACAGCCGTGCTGAGAGGGGAGGTAAAAAAGAACGGCAGAATGGGTTCGATGCTGCAAAGTTATCCGGTTTGCTTTCCATGGTTAGCTCCACTGCCTCATCCTGGGGCAAGCCGTACCAGCTAAAGCATCACTGGTCGGGATATTATGAAAACGATATTGAACCGGGTATTTACCTGGCGCAAAAAGAGAAGATAGTTGAAGAATGGCTTTCGGATATTGCCCCTGCTACTGTTATTGACCTTGGGGCGAACACCGGGAAGTTTTCGCTGATCGCCGCAAAATATGCAGGCTATGTAGTCGGTCTTGAGCAGGATGAAAATTGTGTGGATGAGATCGAAAGAAAAATTGAAAAAGATGAACTGACTAACATCACCACACTGATAGGCGACCTCGCTGAACCGGCACCGGCCTTGGGAGTCCTTAACAGGGAATATACTTCGATCTTTACACGTGGTAGGTCAGAGATGGTATTGGGACTGGCCCTGGTACATCATCTCTGTTTGTCGCGGAATATTACATTAAACCTTATCGCCGAAATGTTCTCGGAATTTACGACGGGGTTTGCCATGGTTGAGTTTATTCCTAAGGAAGATAAAAAGGCTGCCCGGCTTCTAAGTAACAGGCAGGACATTTTCAAAGATTACGACGAGAGCCATTTTATCAGCGAATTCTCGGTTTATTTCAACCTGCTGAAAGTAGCTGAACTGCCGGATACCAGCCGGAAATTGTTTTTATGGAAGAAGAAATGATATGAAAAATAAGATGATATCTTTTTTTTTCAGGCCGGTGCCAAAACTGAATTTTTTAATTCTGGCCACCAATGTCATCTATATTATCGCAAGCCTTCTGACGATCTGTAAAAACAACCAGGAGTTCTTTTTTGAAAATGCTTTCCAGGTTGTCAATCTTTACTTTTACGCCATTGTATTGCTGTCTTTTTTATTGATAAGAAATACAAAATTCTATTTTTTAATTTCTCTTGTCTTTGTGATCGATCTGCCGGTCAGCTTAAAATTAAACCTGCAAAATTTGGTCGGCAAATACCTGCATCTTACCGGAGCGCCGTGGAACCCGTTGGTAACCTATGCACTGCTTTTCTGCATTTTCGGTGTAACTGTTCTTTTAATATTCAAATACCGGGCATTGCGGTACTTTCAAGTCTACCTATTGCTTTTTTATATCATCACTTTTATGATTGTTCTTTTTAAGCCTTTAAAAATTAACGATCCTTCCATTCGTGTGGCCAATCATGTTAGTGTGGTGTCTAAAAACTATTACTTTCTGCTTTTTGATGAATATCCGAATGAGCAGATTATAAAGAGTTATAACATTTGCGGGCCACGTGATTACCCCTCGGCTCTGCTTACCAAAGCGGGTTTTGAAAACGACCGGAATGTTCATTCCGATTTTATAGGTACGGAAAGAAGTACGCTTACCTTTCTGACAGGAAGTTTCCAGTCAGGGTATAATGTTAACAAAGCGATCCATGCCATTTATAAAAATTCCTTTACCGGAAGCCCGAATTATTCTTTCCGCGAATTTTCCCTGTTCGATAACCGTAACAGGCCAAATTCTGAATTTTCCATTTTATATTTTAAAGAGTTCAATAACCTGCTAACACGTAAAATAATACCTTATGCCATTAGCCTCTTTAATAAAAGAGGGATGGGAAGGTACACCAACTGGGATTGGTATAATGCACGCGCCCTGGTCTGGCTGGACACCATTTCCAGAACACAAAAATTACAGGTTGTTTATATCCATTTTTACACCCCGCATTATTATCCGCTGGTTTGGGGGCAGTCCCTTTCCGACAGAATTAAGAATGCTAATGGGTGGATGCAAAAAGCCGTCGGAGTGATCGATCAGCACGATCCAAAGGCCGGTGTGATTATTTTTTCCGATCATGGTTTAAGGATACCAGCAATACCCTTTCAATTGTGGAACAGGAATATACTTTATTACCGGAATGTCCGGATCGATACCGCTTTAGTCAATAAAAACGGACTGGTTGATCTTATAAAGAGTATAAAATACCAGCAATAACAACCAGGTATTTAAGATTCAAATGTCATCATAGGGATCACCGTTTACATAGGCACAAATCTGCGAACCGGCGTTGATCATAGCAGTTTCTTGTTTATTCTGCGTTTCCCAAATCCAATTTTAGAACTTATGGAAGAAAGACTTTAAAATTGCGATATATTTGGCTGGGTGAATTCTTCCACGCAAAGTGAGATCATAATTTAAATTAACGAAATCAATAAGGGAAAATTTGTTATCAGATAAATAAGCCTGGTTCGTTATGAACAAACAGGGTATCCTATTCAGGTAATAATTCTAAAAAAATATACAATGAGCCATCAAACACAAACCGTTACCGACTTTATAAGCCTTCTCGACCATAGCAGCAATATCATTTTTAACATGACGCCCGAAGAGGCTTCAGCAGCAGTACGGTCGGGCGATGCGGCCCGTGTGCGCGCCATCGACGGCCAGTTTGCGATCGTGGAAAAAGTAGGCCAGCAGGTATTCCTGGCGCGATCGCTCGGCAGACCCATGCGCTATTTCCTGGCTAAACAAACATCCGGCCCTTTGCTGATCGTGGCCGAACGCATCGATGAGATATACGAATTCCTCAAAACCAAAAACCTGCATACCCAGTTCCATCCGTCATATACGCGGATGGTGCCGGCGCATTATGTAGTTCGGCTCGAGGTGATCGGCTGTCCTGATCCCAACCCGGTTTATACCCGGTATTTCGAACCGAAAAGGAACAGCCTGGGCAACGACCTGGATGTGATCGGCAAGACCTATATGGAAGCGCTGGCGCACGAATGTGAAAAATGGCTTCGGTCGATCCCCGAAAATGAGCCTGTTGGCGTATTATTTTCAGGCGGTATCGACAGTGGTTCGGTTTTCCTGGTGCTGTATCACCTGATGCTGAAGCTTGGCATGTCGCCGCAGCGATTAAAAGCCTTCACGCTTTCGGTAAACAACGGGCCGGATGCCGAACAGGCGCATCAATTCCTGGATGAATTGGGTTTGTCGCTTTTCCTGGAAGTGATCGATGTACCGCAATCGGCTGTAGATTATAAAGAGGCGATCAAAGTGATCGAAGATTACAAATCACTCGACCTCGAATCGGCTACCATGGCCCTGGCACTGTGCAGGGAGATCCGCAACCTATACCCCGACTGGAAATACCTGGCCGACGGCGATGGCGGAGACGAGAATATGAAAGATTATCCCATAGCCGAAAATACTGAACTGACCATCCGCAGCGTACTGAACAACATGATGCTGTACCAGGAAGGTTGGGGCGTCGACAAGATCAAGCACTCGCTCACTTATACCGGCGGGCAGAGCCGCGGCCATGTGCGTTCGTATGCGCCTGCGCGTATGCTGGGCTTTAAAGGATTCAGCCCGTATGCCCTGCCCAACGTGATCGAAGTAGCCGAGGGGATTCCCTTTATTCAACTGACCAATTGGAGCGAAGAAACCTTGTATGCGCTGAAGGGCGAGATCGTGAAACGCGGCGTAAAAGCTGTTACCGGTTTTGATATGCCTGTGTTCGAAAAGCGCAGGTTCCAGAAGGGCGCCGTTAAAGACAATGCATTCGGCCAGTTGTTTGCCACAGACGAAATGGTGTACCGGATGTACTTTAATTCGCTGTATGCATGACAACCCGGAAATTGAAGCGCTGCGGCCTGCAAGGAATGTTGTAAACCCGGACATTCCATATCATTTCCTGCACGAGCAGGAACCGGACGCCGAAGGCAGTTTACGCGAAGTCAATACGATATTTCTGACGGGTAAAGAATGTGCTTTTAAATGCCTGATGTGCGACCTGTGGAAGAATACCCTGGCCGGTCCAACGCCGCCGGGCGCTATTCCCAGGCAGATCGATCATGCCTTAAGCTGCTTGCCTTCAGCCGAAGTGATCAAACTGTATAATAATGGTAATTTCTTCGATCAGAAGGCTATTCCTCCGGCCGATTACCCGGCTATCATTGAACGATTAAAATCGTACAAACGGGTGATCGTGGAGAATCATCCTAAACTTTGCAACGAGACCTGTCTTGAATTTAACGAATTACTGCCCGGCAGGCTCGAGATCGCCATGGGGCTCGAAAGCATTCACCCGGATGTTTTGCCCCGGCTGAATAAACAACTTACACCCGAAGACTTTAGTCAGGCCGCCGGGTTCTTAAGAAGCCATGATATTGACGTGCGCGCATTCATCCTGCTGAACCCGCCTTACCTTACTGA
>DASZWG010000132.1:0-7986 GCA_035546675.1 Mucilaginibacter sp.
TGGCTGATGATCACCGCGCAGCCGCCGAAGTTTTCCAGCGCTTCTTCCAGCGAACGCAGGGTATTTACGTCGATATCGTTGGTCGGTTCGTCAAGCAGCAGCACGTTCGAGCCTTTTTTCAGCGTAATGGCCAGGTGCACGCGGTTGCGCTCCCCGCCCGAGAGTACGCCAACCTTTTTCTGCTGATCGGCCCCGTTGAAATTGAATTTGGAGACATAGGCCCTGGAGTTGATCGTTTTATGCCCGACCATAATGTTGTCGAGCCCGTCAGTGATATTCTCCCAAACGGATTTATTCGGATCGAGATCATCGTGCATCTGGTCGACATATCCCAGCAACACCGTGTCGCCCACGCGGAAGGTACCTGAATCGGGTTTTTCCTGCCCGGTGATCAGCCGGAACAAAGTCGTCTTACCCGCACCGTTCGGCCCGATAATGCCCACGATACCGGCGGGCGGCAGCGAGAAGCTCAGGTTCTCGAACAGTACTTTATCACCGTAAGCCTTCGTTACGCCGTTCGCTTCGATCACAACATTACCCAAACGCGGACCGGGCGGTATAAACAGTTCCAGCTTTTCTTCGCGGTCCTTAGTTTCTTCCGACGCCAGCTTTTCATAATTTGCCAAACGTGCCTTACCTTTGGCCTGGCGCGCTTTAGGCGCCATACGCACCCATTCCAGCTCACGCTCCAGCGTTTTCTGGCGTTTGCTTTCGGTTTTTTCCTCCTGTGCCAGGCGTTTGGCTTTCTGATCGAGCCAGGAAGAATAATTACCCTTCCACGGAATGCCCTCGCCGCGGTCAAGCTCCAAAATCCAGCCTGCCACATTGTCGAGAAAATAACGGTCGTGCGTAACGGCGATCACCGTGCCTTTGTATTGTTTCAGGTGCTGCTCCAGCCAGTCGATCGACTCAGCATCTAAGTGGTTGGTCGGCTCGTCCAGCAGCAGCACATCCGGCTCCTGCAAAAGCAGGCGGCACATTGCCACGCGGCGGCGTTCTCCACCCGACAGCACCGATATTCTGGTATCCGGTTCGGGGCAGCGCAGCGCATCCATCGCGCGTTCGAGCTTGCTGTCCAATTCCCAGGCGCCCAGTGCATCGATCTTATCCTGCAATTCGCCCTGCCGCGCCATCAGCTTATCCATCGCATCAGGGTCGCTGTAAACTTCCTCCAGGCCGAATTTTTCGTTGATCTCTTCATATTCCTTCAGGATGGCGGTAATCCCGGATACCCCTTCTTCCACCACTTCCCTCACGGTTTTGTTTGGATCAAGTTCCGGTTCTTGTAGTAAGATACCGACGGTATATCCCGGCGAAAAAACCACCTCGCCCTGGTACGACTTGTCCAGCCCGGCGATGATCTTTAAAAGGGATGATTTACCCGAGCCGTTGAGGCCGATCACGCCGATCTTGGCACCGTAAAAAAATGAGAGGTATATGTTCTTTAAAACCTGTTTTTGAGGCGGATAAATTTTATTGACTCCCGCCATTGAGAAGATAATCTTTTCGTCGGACATACGCGTTTAGTTATTGAATTACTGAGTTATTGATTGAGAAAATAATGACCTGCTGAATTTTGGGATTCAGTCATTCAGTTATTCAACAAATCAATAATTGATCAGGGGTTACAAATATACTTTTTAGTCCGAAAGTCCGCGTAAGTCCGAAAGTCCGAAAGTATTATTTGGGTGAAGAATTATAATCCTGTACAAAATTCATCTTTCGGACTTTCCGACCCCAGACTTTCCGACTCCTGATGTAACAATCCGGGCTCTGCATACGTCATATCAATACGGCAATAGAAATGGCTGTTCGTACGTTATGTTATTGATTATGAATAGGGTAAGGCGAAGTATCAGGTTTTTGTGGAAATCTTGAAAACTATTTGATATATTTCCAATCATTTTTGATTGCTTTGCGTATAAAAGAAGGTACAATCTGTTGGAGTTCTTTTATATATAATGCCGTAATGTCATAATTAATGACGAAATTACCTGTTATAACACCTAAATAGGGCTGAACTTAGCAAACCTTGTTAAACTTTTGCTAACGGAGAGGGTCAAATAAGTAAATTTCAGCCATTTACTGCAAGTTGTAATTTTTTTACAGGATTTTTGTTCATTATTTTCTTTGTATAAAGTTTATCTTTAATAGATTGCGCATCATAAAAATGTCTGTTTTTTGAGGTGTAAAAAGATTGGCAGCATTGTTGTACACTTACTTTGCTACGCCGGTCTGAAAACTAAATGATATACAGAGACGTAGATAAATTGAAAGGTATTATATGGAAGCTAAATTTTCGCCGCGGGTTAAGGATGTGATACAGTATAGCAGGGAAGAGGCGCTGCGTCTCGGCCATGATTATATCGGTACCGAACATCTTCTCCTGGGGCTCATCCGCGACGGCGACGGCATCGCGATCAAGCTTTTAAAGGGCCTGAACGTTGATACAGCCAAACTGCGCCGCGCAATCGAAGATGCTGTGAAGGGCACGGTCGGAACGAACGTGAACATCGGCAGCATACCGCTGACCAAACAAGCGGAAAAAGTACTCAAGATCACATACCTGGAAGCCAAGATATTTAAAAGCGATGTTATAGGGACAGAGCATTTACTGCTCTCGATACTGCGGGACGAGGATAATATTGCATCCCAGATATTGCTGCAGTTCAATGTGAATTACGAAATTTTCAAGAGCGAGGTTGAAACGCATAAAACCGATGTGACCGACGAAATGCCGGGATCGCCCACAGGCGGCGAGGATGATTTCAAAGAGGAAGATTCCTTCAGCCAGCCTAAAAAGGTATCTGACATCAAATCCAAGACACCGGTGCTCGACAACTTTGGCCGCGACCTGACCAAGGCTGCTGAAGATGGCCGCCTGGACCCAATCGTAGGTCGCGAGAAGGAGATAGAGCGCGTATCGCAGATTCTTTCCCGCCGTAAAAAAAATAACCCGATCCTGATCGGTGAGCCCGGTGTAGGTAAATCGGCCATAGCCGAAGGACTGGCATTACGCATCGTTCAGCGTAAAGTATCGCGCGTACTGTTCAACAAACGCGTGGTTACCCTGGACCTGGCTTCGCTGGTTGCCGGTACCAAATACCGCGGCCAGTTTGAAGAACGTATGAAAGCTGTGATGAACGAGCTGGAAAAATCACCTGACGTGATCTTATTCATCGACGAGATCCATACCATTGTTGGCGCAGGCGGTGCTTCGGGTTCGCTCGATGCATCGAATATGTTCAAACCGGCCCTGGCAAGGGGCGAGATACAATGTATCGGCGCTACTACGCTGGATGAATATCGCCAGTACATCGAAAAGGATGGCGCGCTCGACCGCCGTTTTCAAAAGGTTATGGTTGAGCCGGCTACGCCCGATGAGACCATCGAGATATTAACCCGCATCAAGGATAAATATGAAGAGCACCATGGTGTAACGTATACTCCCGAGGCGATCAACGCCTGCGTAACCCTTACCGCAAGGTATATTACCGACAGGTTCCTGCCTGACAAGGCCATCGACGCTTTGGATGAAGCAGGGTCGAGGGTACACCTGACCAATATCCATGTTCCGCAAAACATACTGGATGTGGAGCAAAAGATCGAGCAGATCAAGATCGAAAAGAACAAAGTAGTTCGCAGCCAGAAGTACGAAGAGGCCGCTAAGCTTCGCGATACTGAAAAGCATTTATTGGAAGAACTGGAACAGGCCAAAGCTATATGGGAAGCCGAAACCAAATCTAAACGTTATACTGTAACCGAGGAAAATGTTGCCGAAGTGGTAGCGATGATGACGGGAATACCGGTACAGCGTGTGGGTCAGGCTGACAGCCAGAAACTGCTGAATATGGCCGAGACCATTTCGACCAAGATCATCGGGCAGGAAGAGGCGATTAAAAAGCTTACCCGCGCTATACAGCGTACGCGTGCCGGATTAAAAGATCCGAAAAAGCCGATCGGCTCATTCATATTCTTAGGTCCTACGGGTGTAGGTAAAACTGAGCTGGCTAAAGAGCTTGCGCGGTTCATGTTCGATACCGAGGATGCATTGATCCAGATCGACATGAGCGAGTATATGGAGAAATTTGCCGTATCTCGCTTGGTTGGCGCGCCTCCGGGCTATGTAGGTTATGAAGAAGGCGGCCAGTTGACCGAAAAAGTGCGCCGTAAGCCATACGCCGTGATCCTGCTTGACGAGATCGAAAAGGCACACCCCGATGTATTCAATATCCTGTTACAGGTTTTGGACGAAGGCCAGCTAACCGATTCGCTGGGCCGTAAGGTCGATTTCAGGAATACGATCATCATCATGACCTCGAATATTGGCGCACGCCAGTTGAAGGACTTTGGCCAGGGTGTAGGTTTCTCCACTTCGGCTAAGGTAAACCAGGCTGATGCGCACTCGCGCGGTGTGATCGAAAACGCTTTAAAGCGTGCCTTCGCACCGGAGTTCCTGAACCGTATCGACGATGTGATCGTGTTCAATTCGCTGGGCAAGGAAGAGATCTTCAAGATCATCGATATCGAGCTTTCGCACCTGTTTGGCAGGGTGAACACCCTGGGCTTCAAGATCGAGCTTACCGATAATGCCAAGGAGTTCATCGCCGATAAAGGCTTTGATACACAGTTTGGCGCACGTCCGCTCAAAAGGGCCATCCAGAAATACCTGGAAGACCCGATCGCTGAAGAAATACTGAAAGGCGAACTGAACGAAGGCGATACTATGGAAGTGGATTACGACAAGGAAGCCGATCAGATCAAAGTAGCTGCCAAACACAGCGGCGAAAACAAAAAAACCAAGGAAGAAGAGCAGAAGTAAGCTCTGATCTGAATATAAACTAACGCCCCCGGGAACCGGGGGCGTTTTTGTTTTAATCAAGTACCTCTTCGAGTGTACGCGCGTTCTTTTGCTGACGGAGCCGGGCGCGATCGACAAACCGTTTCGGCCGGAAAATGTTTTGGTAGCGCAGGTACTCAACCTGTCTTTCCGGCTTGCGGAAAGTGAACAGCCACCACATTTTATGTTTGAGGCAATAGTTATAAATAAATATGGGCAGAATTACGCCTGTGCCCCAAATGGCAAATATCAGTGCCGGTACATAGGTCAGGTGCAGGCCGTTCATCAGGATGATCCGTGCTGATTGCATGATGACGATCTGCATACAGTAAATGAACAGGGAATGAAATCCAACCACCCTCAGGAACCTGAACGCTTTATATCGTTGCAGCAGGAAAGAGAAATTGAGCGATATGGCACAGCCGATCAGTGACTCAACCAGGAAAAGGAACGGCACTTTGTGCTCTACATAATACATACCTTCCGGGTGGGGCTGTAAAATGAGCTTCGCGCAGTAATACTGCACAGCAGAGAATAGAATAAGCAATGGGAAAAATGTTTTCCATGATGAGAATTTTTCGATGTTGCCCGGATCGAACATAGATTCAGAAATAAAATCCCCGAGTGCAAAAAAGATATAATACTCAAAAATATACAGCAGTATGCCGCCGTTAAGTTCATTCACATGGATGTATGCCGATATGCAGAAAAAGGCCAAACCCAGTACGATTTGTGCCGGGGACGGAAGTTTAAGGACAGATTTGAGCAGCACGTATAAAACACCAATAAAAAACAGCGCATTCAGATACCAGAAATGCCCGGTCTTTCCCGGATCGATCAGCAGGAAAAGGTAGGTTTTTGGCCCGATGTGCCCATAATTGGTAAGGTGCGTATAACGGGTCAAAATGATCTGCATACTGACCTCGATAAAGCCCCAGGTAAGTAAGGGATACAATATGTTATTGATGCGGTCAGCTATATAATTTCGCGGCCCCTTTTTGCGCAGGCTGCGGGATACCAGCATGCCCGAGACGATGAAGAACAGGGGCATCCTGAAGCCAAAGAAGAATACGCCGAAATAATTGAAGAGCGGATAGTGGCTGAGCGGCAGATTATACCCCGAAATAATGCCATAGCAATGCCCGAAACCGACAAGAATAATACTGATGCCCTTGTCATAATCAATCCAGGGCCATCTCTTTTCGCTCAAAATGAAGCGGGAATTGAACGGATCCATACCTGTGCACTGATTTTACTTAATAAATTAACTTAGAAACCGTATAGATTGTAATAGATGCTTTTAATTAAAGCGTTGATAAAGAGCGGTTTTCGGGGTATTATCCTAATATAGAACTTTGATTGCCAAACATAAAATGTGGCAACATTAATTGGTGTAATTTTAGTTGTTAATTGTAACTATTCGGTAAACGGAATGTGAATTTATAACCCGGCACTTTAAAGTAAGGTGTTCAATTTAAGCCCATAATTAAATTGTAACGATTTTGTCATAAAGTGCGTAATGGTAAGAAAGGACAGGAATAGAACGGAAACAGCCCAGGCGAACAGCAATAAAGCATTGCTGGTGCCGTTTAAAAGCCAATACACCCCTAAAGAAATAATTTTTTCTTTCTATTAAACCTTTTTGATTTTTTTTGTTCATATAATAAACAACAACGTTACTATGAAAAGAATTTTGACTATCGCCTGCGCCGCACTTTTGTTTTTCACTATTTCTTCGTGCACCAAGCAGTACATCACACCCAACAATACCGTATCGGTGTATGCAAACTTAACTCAATCAGATTGGACATTATACAGCGATGGCCTCTCTTATGAAGCGCCTATTAATGTAGCTGATATTGATAATAACTTTGCCCAAACCGGCAATGTTATCGTATCTATCTCGTTCACCGACGGTGTATGGGAACAAGTGCCGGAAACATACAATAATGTGGCATACAGCTACACGTACAACAATGGCAATGTGACTTTGTATGCCCAATCTGCCGATGGAACCACGGCCGTGCAGCCAACCGATCCGATAAAAGTAAAGATCACGCTGGTATCCACTAATTAAAAAGAAACTACTGAGATCAAAAAAGGTGGCCTGTTTGGGTCACCTTTTTTTGTATTAGAGAGATGATTGCTCATTTCTCCATCTGCTCGATAACGGCCGGCGTAACACCGGTAAAGGAGAATCCGCCATCGTGGAACAGGTTCTGCATCGTGACCATGCGGGTCAGATCAGAAAAGAGTGTAACGCAATAATCGGCGCACTGATCGGCTGTAGCATTGCCCAGCGGACTCATCTTTTCGGCATATCGGATAAATCCTTCGAATCCTTTAACACCCGAACCTGCAGTAGTGCGGGTAGGGGATTGCGAAACGGTGTTAATGCGCACTTTCTTTTTAGTGCCGTAAAAGTAGCCGAAGTTGCGGGAAATGCTTTCCAGCATGGCCTTGTTATCGGCCATATCGTTATAATCCGGGAAAACACGCTGCGCGGCGATATAGGTAAGCGCCACTACCGAACCCCATTCATTGATGGCATCGTGCTTCATCGCTACCTGCAACATGCGATGCAGGCTCAGCGCCGATATATCGAAACCCTTGTGGGTAAATTCGTAATTGTTTTCGTAGTAGGGGATGTTTTTGCGCACATTCACACTCATACCGATGGAGTGCAGGATAAAATCCACACCGCCGCCAAAGTGTTGTTTGGTTTGGGCGAACAGGTTCTCCAGGTCGTCGTTGCTCGTCACATCGGCGCCGATAACCGGGGCCTTACATTCTTCGGCCAGTTTGTTTAGTTCGCCCATGCGGAGCGCAAGCGGCGAATTGGACAGGACGATCTCTGCGCCTTCCGCGTGGCAGCGCTGTGCCACTTTCCAGGCAATGGACTGCTCGTTCAGCGCACCGAAGACGATACCTTTTTTGCCTTTTAACAGATTATAAGCCATTTCTTGATTTTTGGTTGGTTGACAAAGTTATGATTTATAGTCAATAGTCCATAGCCGATAGTCGATAGCTGGGTTTAGATATTAGTTGCGCTGAAGTTCTATTCTTATTGAATCAAATTTAAGCCAGTGAGGCGGCACATTAAACTCGAAATTCGCACCATTAAGTTTCAGTTGGGGATCGAAATT
>DASZWG010000133.1:0-4944 GCA_035546675.1 Mucilaginibacter sp.
ACAAACAATTCATAACATCCTGAATTACTCGAGGAGCCGGCGTTAGATTTGGTCAGCTTACGGATCATAGTTCATCATTCATGGTTGCATGCAATGCATCAGCTATGAATGATGAATTTTTTTTATTTTTAGCTTTACGGCAGGATTATTTCTTCAGCAGATTTTACCGCGAACTATGATCCATCAACCATGAACTAACGATGCTTAAAGCTGAACGTTACCGTCATTTTGTCGAATATTTTTCGGCGCACCAGCCCGATCCGCAAACCGAACTCCACTATAACAGCCCTTTTGAACTGCTTATAGCAGTGATTCTTTCGGCGCAATGCACCGACAAGCGCGTTAATATCGTCACTCCACCCTTGTTTAAGCGCTTCCCAACGCCTGAAAGCCTGGCTGCAGCAACGCCGGAAGAAGTGTTTGAATACATTAAAAGCATAAGCTACCCCAACAATAAAGCAAAACACCTGGTCGGCATGGCCAAAATGCTGATTGATGTATTTCATGGCGATGTGCCTTCGGACATAGATGAATTGCAGAAGCTGCCCGGCGTAGGCCGCAAGACCGCTAATGTGATCGCATCCGTCGTTTACGAAGCACCGGCCATGGCCGTCGATACGCACGTATTCCGGGTCGCTAAACGGATTGGCCTTACCACAAATGCCAAAACACCGCTATCCACCGAAAAACAGTTGATGGAGTTTCTGCCCAGGGAAACTTTGCGTTTTGCGCATCACTGGCTCATCCTGCACGGGCGCTACATTTGCCTGGCCCGCAACCCTAAATGCGAACAATGCCCTATCAACTGGTTTTGCCGGTATTATGATCAAACCCATACCGAGACCTCCCTTAAACGCGCCGAAGCAGCAAAGGCCAGAAAGGTAAAAGATCAGAAAAAGAAGAAACAGCTTAGCATTATCGCCAAAGAGCTGAAGAAGCGGAGTGTGGATAAAGATATTTGATTGTTTGATTGCTGAATTGTTAAATTGCTCTATTGTTGTCGCAGCATTTTCCGGTTTTATATACTATTGATTTGCAAACAGTTACCAACAAAACAATTCAACAATAGAACAATATAAAATAATACTAAAAAAATTAGCATTTATAAAATAAATTACATACATTTGCTATCCGAATTATTGAAAGCATGAGCAACTCAGAGAAATTAAAAGCATTGCAGCTTACCCTGGATAAGCTGGAAAAATCATACGGCAAGGGAACTATCATGAAGCTGGGCGATACCGCCATCGAGCAGATCGAAGTGATATCGACCGGCTCTATCGGCCTGGACATCGCGCTGGGCGTAGGCGGTTTGCCGAAGGGAAGAGTAGTGGAGATATACGGCCCGGAGTCGTCGGGTAAAACCACGCTGGCCATACATGCCATAGCCGAATCGCAAAAAAAGGGAGGAATAGCCGCGTTTATCGATGCGGAACATGCGTTCGACCGCTTTTATGCCAAAAAGCTGGGTGTTGATGTAGAAAATCTCCTCATTTCGCAACCTGATAACGGCGAGCAGGCGCTTGAAATAGCCGATAACCTGATCCGCTCGGGCGCTATCGACATTATCGTGATCGACTCGGTTGCGGCTTTGGTGCCCAAAGGTGAGATCGAAGGCGAAATGGGCGACAGCAAAATGGGTTTGCAGGCCCGGCTCATGTCGCAGGCGCTGCGTAAACTGACCGGCACCATCAGCAAAACCGGCTGCTGCTGTATTTTCATCAACCAGTTGCGCGATAAGATCGGCGTTATGTTCGGCAACCCCGAAACCACTACCGGCGGCAACGCGCTTAAATTCTACGCTTCTGTACGTTTGGATATACGCCGCATCTCGCAGATCAAAGACACCGACGAAGTATCGGGCAACCGCGTGAAAGTAAAAATCGTCAAGAATAAAGTTGCTCCGCCATTCCGCATAGCCGAATTCGATATCATGTTCGGTGAAGGGGTATCCAAAGCCGGTGAGATCATCGACCTGGGCGTGGATTATAACATCATCAAAAAATCAGGATCATGGTTCAGCTACGGCGATGCACGTTTGGGCCAGGGCCGGGATGCCGTGAAGCAATTGCTGCTCGATAATCCCGAACTGATGGAGGAGCTCGAAGCTAAAATAAAAGAAACCGTTACCGGCGATAAGCTGATGGTGGAAGAAGAGTAAACAGGATTACACCGATTTAATAAGTGATTTTTTGAAAAGCCTTTCGTATGGAGGGCTTTTTATTTTCCGCCGGTTTTGAGGTACATCCATATAATACCACCAATGACAATAATACCGAGGACTATAAGGCCGGTTATGCCTTTGCGCTTATCCTGGCGCATAAGCCAGGCTAAAAAAACCACTAAGGGCAGCAGGAAAACCAGGAAGAAAATAACAGATGGCGTACTCAAATGAATCGAAGCTTTAATAAATTCTTTGGGGTACAAAGGTATAAATTACCGGAACTTTAACGACGCCTGATTTTATTAATTGACCATTATCAGTAACCTATGTGATGTAACGCATTTTTTACGCACTGCAGTCTCCTCACCTTTATACCGATCAATTTATGGAGGAGACAAGATGAAAACCATAGCCGTTCTGACCGATTTTTCTGAAAGGGCCGAGCATGCCGCAGTATACGCCCTTCAACTGGCCAAAAAGATAAAGGCCAATATTTTATTATTTAATGCCTTTATTGTTCCTGCAGATACGCCTATGGCCGGACAGTTGGTGTGGCCGGTTTCGGACTACGAGGAAATTAAAAAAGATACCGAAAAGGGTCTGGCCAAACTGGCAAAAAAATTTGAAAAGGAATTAAAGGAGCAGCATACTATTGGGGCTTTCCTCCCGGCAGTAAGCTATCAGTGTGAAGAAGGAGCCGTAGCCAATAATATAGCCGCGCTTGAAGAGAACCGGGATATCATCATGCTGGTGATGGCTACCCATGGCGCCGACGAGATATCGGCATTTATGTTCGGCAATAATTGCCGCCAGGTGATCGACGCCGCAACCGTTCCTGTATTGATCGTACCCTCAAAAGCACGCATAAGAAACATTGAAAAATTTGCGTTTGCAACCGACATCACTTACAGCGATGTGCAATATATCCGCTCGCTCTCAGGGCTTGCCAAGCGTTTTTCGGCTGAGGTAATGATCACCAATGTCAGCCCGGACAATCCCCTGGACAGTCAGCGCGATACCGCTGTACGCCTGTTCATGGAAGATGTTGCTAAAGAAGTGGACTACAGCAAAATAAACTACCTGAGCATCCCCAATAACAGCGTAAAAAAAGGTTTGGAATGGCTTATTGAAAACGTTAAGTTTGACATACTGGTGATGGTACACCGTAAAAGCACTTTTTTTGAATTTCTGTTCAGATCGAGTATGACCAAAAAAATTGCGGACCACACAGTTGTACCCTTGCTGGTTTATCCTTACCCGGCATCATCGGTGCCGTCATTTTAAATATGCGTAAAATAACCGGCCCCCTTGCGATAGCAATCATCCTGATCATTTCCGGCTGTAAGAACAGCAATATCATCCATCCGCAAAGAAAAAACATTATTGAGACGGTCTATGCGTCGGGAAAGATCATGGCCGACAGCGAATACACGGTTTATGCGCTCAGTCCGGGTTCTGTGATCAAAAAGCTGGCAAAGGACGGCGATAAGGTCAGTAAAGGCCAGGTATTATATGAGATCAATAATACGGCCCCAACGGCTAAGTTCGAGGCCGCGAACGAATCGTATGAGAACGCGCGCCGGAACCTTTCCGGGAGTTCGGGGGTACTGAACGACCTCCGGATGGATATGCTGAATGCAAATATCAAATTCACCAATGATTCGCTACAGTATTTTCGTCTCAAAAATCTTTGGGAACAGAATATCGGCACCAAAAGCGCGCTGGATAATGCAAAAACACAATATCTGACCTCGCTGAACCAAAAGCAAGCGGCAAAGGACAAATACAATTCGACCGTTAATGATCTGAATGTCTCGCTGAAGGACGCTAAAAGCCAGTTGGCCAGTGCAAAAAATGAACTGAGCAACTATTTTATTCGCGCCGAAAGCGACGGAACCGTTTACCAGATGATGAAGGAAAAAGGCGAGGCCGTAAAAGCCAGCGAACCTGTTGCTTTGCTGGGAAAATCATCCGACCGGGTGATACGCCTGGCGGTCGATCAGCAGGACATCAACCTGGTGAAGATTGGTCAGCAGGTATTGCTAAAAACCGATGCCACCGGCGACAAGATATTTAAAGCGAAAGTGATCCGCATATTCCCGGTAATGAATGAAGCTGACCAGACTTTCCGGGTTGATGCCGGATTTACCGGCGATGACAGTCAGCCTTATATTCACACCTCGGTAGAAGCCAATATCCTGATACAGCAAAAACCGGATGCGTTGGTGATCCCTACCGAGGTGGTGATGAACGGCGACAGCGTTCGGGTAAAGGAAGACGGACACACCAAAACAATCGCCATTAAAACCGGCATCCATAACCTGGACGAGGTGGAGGTGTTGAGCGGCCTTACCGAACAATCAGACGTTATAGTGCCATCTGGCCAATAAGGCTCATGCTTGTAGATACCCTCATAGCAAAACGGCACCTGCTTGCCAACAAAAAGCAGACCCTGGTGGCCATGCTTGGAGTAACCTTTGGCATTGCCATGTTCATCCTGATGATCAGTTTTATGATCGGGGTAAACCAGTTCCTGGAGGATACGATGTTATCGTCAACACCCGACATACATATCTACAACGATATTAAAACGGATTATTCTGTCTCGATCGCAAACGAATATTTTAAGAACAAGGAGAAAAACACCTGGGTTGTTGTTCGTCATCCCAAACCCAAACAGGTGAAGCTCAATATCAAAAATGCGGACGGCATCATCAATGATCTGAAGAAGAACGCGGACGTGAAATATATTTCACCTTTGCTGAGCACGCAAGTGTTTT